>CAIYXD010000532.1 GCA_903930085.1 uncultured Flavobacteriia bacterium | reverse complement strand
CAGAATAGTTCGGGTCAATTTCGATTGCTTTATTTAAAGACGCTTCTGCTTTTTCGTATTGTTTCAAATCGATATAAGAAGTACCAAGAACGTAATACAATTGTTTGTTTTTAGGATCTAATTCCAAACCTTTATTTAAGTATTTCTCAGCAACAACTGCATCTCCTTTTTGTAAATTGATGTTGATTAATGTTATAATTATATCAATGTTTGTTGGCATGCTTTCTAAAACTGCCTCAGACATTTCATTTGCTTTATCATAGTTTTTAATTTTTAATAAGCTATCAACATAATTATTCAAACTTAATGTTGTGTTAGTATAAGCTTCTTTGTATTCATTACTTAAGAACTTTTGAACTTCATAAGCTCCAACGAACATTTGTGTTGCCTGTTCAAAGTTTTTATCATTATATGCTTTGATTCCCATATTGAAAGCCATTTCAGAACGGAAGTTTATAAAATCTTCGGCATCTTTTTTGAAAGTTTTCTTAGGGTCTTCAATCACTTTTTTGAAGCTCGCAGTTGCAATTTCACTATTTTTCTTGATCAAATCTTTGTCAACTGGTAAACCTTTCATTGCATCAACTGAAGTTAACTCAACCAATGCATAATAGATTTGTCCTTTGTAAAGATGCATTTTAAAATCTTCAGCCGTTTCTGGGTTTACAGAAGCTAAATCGATGAATTTTTTTGCTTCTTCCACATTCTTTTTAGTAGCAGGATCCATGATTGCCATAGGATTATACTTTCTCATTAACATGGCACCGTCTGTTACATTTTTTTTCTGAGCTGTAGAAATAATTGGTGCTGAAATAAGGAAAATACCTAGTGCAGCTGTTAAAAAATTTGCTTTCATAAAGTAGTTTAATTGTTCAAATGTGTTTTTTATTCTTCTCCGTCGTTGTCAATATCTGTGCCAAGGTCTTTTGTTTCATCCTCTTCAGGTGCCTCAAGTCCTTCAACAGGCTCATTCAAACCTTCAATAACTTCGATTTCTTCATCTTCATCTTCTGTTCTTGGAACACGAGCAATTGCAGCGATTTCAGCATTACCTTTCAGGTTGATTAAACGAACACCTTGAGCTGCTCTACCCATAGTGCGAATTGTATCAACGTGCATACGAATAGTAACACCAGATTTCGTAATAATCATTAAATCGTCTTCGTCAGTAACATTCTGAATCGATAATAATTTCCCTGTTTTTTCGGTTATGTTCAATGTTTTCACACCTTTACCACCACGATTCGTGATTCTGTAAACTGGTTCTTTATCTTCAGGATCGTTCAAATAGGTACGTTTTCCGTATCCTTTTTCCGAAACAACCAAAATAGTTGAGAAGATATCTTCAACGCAAATCATTCCGATAACTTCATTCGTTTCATCGTTCAAATTCACACCACGAACTCCAGAAGCATTTCTTCCCATTGGACGTACAGATGATTCATTGAATCGAATTGCTCTACCTGAACTTGTTGCTAAAACAATTTCATTAGAACCATTTGTCAATCTTGCCTCTAACAATTCGTCGTTTTCACGAATTCCAATTGCATTGATACCATTAGTTCGTGGACGAGAATAAGCTTCCAACGAGGTTTTCTTGATAATACCTTGTTTGGTACACATGATTATAAAGTTGTTGTTGATGTATTCTTGTTCAGTTAAGT
>CAIYXD010000531.1 GCA_903930085.1 uncultured Flavobacteriia bacterium | reverse complement strand
GTTATTTTCAAGGAGGATTTAATTGAAATATTTGGAGAGCGACCTTGGAAAAGAGAAGAAGTAGAAGAAATAAAATTAGTCACAGCAGATCTTGCGGACGAAACAACAACTATACTTGTTGATGCTGACCAAGAAATTGAAAGCGATGAAAAAACCGAAATTATTGAATCTACTACAGATGTTGAGAAGCCTAAAGAAGATTTGGAGAGCGCTGAATAACGAAAGTATCCGTTCGTCCAAATGGAAAACGGTATTGAGTACCAGTGATATTTATTTTAGTTCTATTTCAAAAAACGCATTAGAGCAAGCAGGAATTCCCGTTATGATCATTGATCAGCGGGATTCTTCGTATATCAATTTTGGACAAATTCACCTCCAAGTTTTACCGGAAGATTTTTTAAACGCCCAAAAAATTGTAAATTCGTCTGATGAATAATTTAGTTCTACGATCCATAACCGGAGCATTGTTCGCTTTTGTAGTATTGGGGTCCATTCTTTGGGGTCCGTATTCTCAAGCAATTGTGTTTTCCATCTTTATGGTTTTGGGACTTTTAGAATTTTACGCGCTTTTCAATACCCATTCGTTTGTTCAGGTAAGTAAAGAAATCGGGGTTTTTATTGGCATATTCATTTTTTGTTTACTGGTAGGTGTAAGTTTAGAATGGCTACCTATAATTTCTATTTTATTTATTTTTCCTTTATTTTTCACTTTAATTCTTGCCGAATTATGGCGTAAAAAGGAACACCCATTAATCAATATTTCTGTTTTAGTGTTTGGAATAATCTATATTGTTATTCCTTTTTTCCTGACGATAGATTTAAATTTAAGAAGCACCAGTTATTTGCCAACGGTAATCGGTATGTATTTACTGATCTGGACAAATGACACATTTGCCTATCTGACAGGAAGATTAATAGGAAAACGCAAATTATTTGAACGCATTTCCCCAAAAAAGACGTGGGAAGGAACGATTGGAGGAATCCTATTTACATTGCTACTAGGATACATTATTGGTGCTTTTATTAACCAAGGTGAAGAATTATTCTGGGTTATTTCTGCAATGATTATTGCTCCTTGTGCAATTTATGGTGATTTACTTGAATCCCTTTTTAAACGAAGTTTAGACATTAAAGATTCAGGACATATTTTACCAGGACATGGTGGAATTCTTGATCGATTTGACGCCGCATTGTTTGCTATTCCTTTCTTTTATTGTTGGGCAATGTTTTATGAATACTTTTAATTAAAAACAGAATGACTTTACACAGAGAAGGATATTTGATAATGGCAGTTGGACTTTGCATTCTAACTTCTATTCAAATTGGCAATTATTTTTTATTTAATGTAACTGGCTGGCTTTGGTTATTCCTGCTTTTAACACTTGGAGTGTTGGTAATGGCGTATTTAATTATCCAATTTTTTAGAATTCCGAACCGCACATGTGTTTATTCTGAAACAGACATTATGTGTCCTGCAGATGGTAAAGTTGTTGTTATCGAAGAAGTTGAAGAAACAGAATACTTTCATGACAAACGCATTCAAATTTCGATTTTTATGTCACCATTGAACGTACACGCTAACTATTCTCCTATTTCTGGAACCGTAAAATACGTTAAATACCATCCTGGATTATTTCTTGTCGCTTGGCATCCAAAAAGCAGTACGGAAAATGAACGTTCTACTTTTGTTGTTCAGCAAGCATCTGGGCAAGAAGTTTTATTCCGACAAATTGCTGGTGCAGTGGCACGAAGAATTTGTTATTATTTACAACCAGAACAACCAATTAAGAGTGGAGAAGAATTTGGTTTTATCAAATTTGGATCCCGCATAGATTTGTTTTTACCTTTAGATTCTAAAATAAATGTTAAAATTGGAGAAAAGGTAAAAGCGAAGCTTACAAAACTTGGAGAATTGAAATAAAAAGTTGTACATTCACAAAAAAAACACATAGCTATGAAAAAATTATTTTTTGCACTTGCTTTGATGACATTTGTAGGTTCTGTTGCTACAACAGCTTACGCAGCTTCAAACGGTGTTTCTACAGAAGTTAAGAAGGACGATAAGAAGAAGAAAAAGAAAAAAGGTGCTTGTTGCTCTTCAGAGAAAAGTACAGCTGGATCTTCTTGCACAAAAGGAACTGAAACTAAAGCTTGTTGCACGAAAAAGCAATAAAAAACTTTACTGTTTTTTGAAAAGCCGTATCTACCAAGACGCGGCTTTTTTCATTTCCAAAAAGTATGAAAAGTTTAAAAAAAACAGTTTATCATTGCAATCGTATCCGCTCCAAAGTAAGCTATGGATTTTGGACAACGAACGAAATTGAATGAGAAAAAAGTTAAAAATTACTTACTCCACTACTATCCCAACCGGGCAATGATCGGATCCCATTATATCGTGAAGAATAAACGATTCTTTTACGCGCGGTAAAAAAGCTGTTGAAACCAAAAAATAATCAATTCTCCATCCAACATTTTT
>CAIYXD010000530.1 GCA_903930085.1 uncultured Flavobacteriia bacterium | reverse complement strand
GTTTTATCTTGGTAAACATAAACCCTTCCTTCATCTGAACTTATGGAGACCGTTGCCTCATTTCGATCAACTCTGCAGAAATCAAGTTTTACAGGATTAGTCCAAACAGAATCCTCTCCGATGTTACTTCTGTAAATATCTTCTGTATATTCATTGGTTCCAATGTTCTTGTAAGGTTCTGAAACGCCATTTTTCCATGGTCTTCGAGCGGTGAAATAAAGGGAGGCGCCATTCGCAGATACAACAGGAGAGTATTCAGAGAAGGAAGTATTTATATTCTTTCCTAAATTGATTAATTCAACTCTTACTGGATTGTCCATTTCCTTTAGTGCATTTGCACATTGAATTAATCTCAATTTTGCTTCTTTAGACAATTCAGAATCAATTTTTGCTTCGGAAATAAACTTAGAAAAATAGGTGCTTGCCATTGCTATATCATCTGCTAGTTGAGAGCATTTACCTAAATGAAAATACGCATCAATTGGAGCGCTTTTTTCTTTTGAACTATAAGCGTCAAAATTTGGATCGGTATCTAAAATTGCTTTTTCAAGATAGGGTGTTGCTTCTAAATAATCATTTCTAAGTATTAGAGTTGCGTAACCTTTTCTATAGTTGTAATTTGAACTTTCTGAATTAAATGTCAATAATTTATCTGCTAACATTTCTGCATGAAACAGAAACCCTTCTTGCATCATTCTGGAGTTTTCTGCTACAATTATTTGCTCTGATTCATTTTGAATTAAATTCATCACTTCTGAATCTGTCATTTGTGCATTAAGAAAGCTTGGAAAAATTAAAAAAACTAAAAAGGTTAGGAAGCCTATTTTTTTAATTAGATCGTTTGAAAATTTATTCATAATGGTTTCTAATGGGTATTTTAATATACGAATATATGAAAAAAAAATTAAAATGAATAATATTAATTATTTTAACACGGTTACAAATAATGATAAGGTTTTTAAATGTTCAAAAATTCTTTTGAAATTAATATAAACTCATTATTGAATTTCATTAATGTATTTAAATTAATTTTTATGGCGCTCAAAACAATATATTTGAGCAAAGTCCTTGATTTAATTGCTTTGGTCTAATTTAAACTCGATTTCTTTTGAAATATTTATGCGTTTTTTTTTGGATAACATCCAATTTTTTAGTTTCAATTTTATTACTGAATTTCTTCAAGAAGAATCTTTTAAAAAAACAGTAATAAAAATTTAATTCTTAGGTAATTTATAGTTCTCTTTTGGAGTCAAATTGCTCTAAATAATCCGCCACACGACGAACAAATTGACCGCCCAATGATCCATCTACAACACGGTGGTCATAAGAATGCGATAAGTACATTTTATGTCGGATTCCTATAAAGTCACCATCTGGAGTTTCAATTACCGCAGGAACTTTTCGAATTGCTCCCAAAGCCAAAATCGCAACTTGTGGTTGATTAATTATTGGCGTTCCCATAACATTTCCAAATGAACCAACATTCGTTACAGTGAAAGTTCCACCCTGAATGTCCTCTGGTTTTAATTTATTGTTTCGAGCATTATTAGCAAGTTCGTTAACCGCTTTCGTAATACCTACTAAATTCAAACGATCAGCATTTTTAATTACTGGAACAATTAGATTTCCGGAAGGTAAAGCAGTTGCCATTCCAAGATTAATATCTTTTCTTTTGATTATGGTAGTGCCACTAACAGAAACATTAATCATTGGAAAATCTTTGATTGCCTTAACGATAGCTTCCATTATAATTGGAGTAAACGTAATGTTTTCACCTTCTCGTTTGGCAAATTCTCCTTTAACTTTATTTCTCCAGTTAACAATTTCCGTTACGTCTGCTTCAACATAGGAAGTTACGTGCGGTGCAACATGCACAGACATCACCATGTGTTCGGCAATTATTTTTCGCATTCTATCCATTTCAATGATTTCATCTCCTGGATTTGGAATCACAACTGGACCTTTGATGTGGGATAAGAATCCTTGGCTTTGCGCCTGCACAGCAGCAATAACTGGCGAAGCTGAAACAGCAGCATTGGTTGGCATATCAACTGTTTTTGCTGTTGTTCTATTTGCTACATAATCTAAAATATCTTTTTTCGTAACTCTTCCTGCTAAACCAGTCCCGCTAAGGTTTTCTAGTTCGTTCATAGAAATATTCTCTTTTTGAGCAATGCTTCGCACTAAAGGCGAATAGAATTTTCCGGAAGGGCTATTTTTATCGATTTCAACTTTCGAAACGGTTTCAGCAACTTGTTGAATAGAATCAGAAATCACTTGAACTTCCTTCGGGACTTCTATTGTCGCTGGTTCATTAGCAACTACGGCGTTTTCACCATCTGTAGAAATCAAAGCAATCACATCACCAACCTGAGCAACTTGATCTTTTTCAAAAAAACGTTTGATTAAAATACCACCAGCTTCGGAAGGCAATTCGTTATCCACTTTATCCGTCGCAACTTCCACTAACGGCTCGTCAATCTCTACTGCGTCTCCAATATTTTTCAACCAATTGGTAATTGTAGCTTCTGTAACGCTTTCTCCCATTTTAGGAAGTCTGATTTCAATTTGTGCCATATTCTGCGAAAAATAGATTTCTTATTGGATACAAAAGTATACTAAAATTCCATTTAGGCAAGGGGAATTAGTGATTTATCGATCTAGTTTTTTCCATGCTTTCAAAAGGATACTTAAATCTTTACCGATGGAGTAATCGCGCGCATATATTAGGTTCAATTTATCTGTTAAGCTAACATCCGGAAACGAAAGAGAATCTATCGGATTCAATATCCCAGGTTTTATGCGGGGCAATTGATTGGATACTTTTGAGTCGAGTTTAAAATATCCAACCAATGAAAGTTTGCCAATCAAAACGCTCAATATATTTTGAAGGAAAAGTTTTTTGTTCTCAATGTACCAAATCAATACAGGACTACCCACTAAAAGAAGAAAACCCATCGCAATGTCGAAGGTTCGTTTGGAACGAATATTTTCTGTTTTTGTAATGGAATTTATATCCAAAACATAGAGATCGCCTGCAGTTTCAATTGAGTTACTGCCAATGAGCGATAAGCTGTCTGGCTGTGCTATTTTAAAGTCGATTTTTGTGGAATCAATCACCGTCATCCAGCTAATGATTGTTTGCGCTGTCGTGTCTTTGGCGCAGAAAATAATTTCATTTATCCTTTTAATATGCAATATTTGATCCAATTGATTTAATGTTCCTACAGCACCTTTTTCTTTTTCTTCACCAGCGGAAACATGTTCAATACTTTCGATTTTTCGGGTGGTTTGTTTCAGTATTTCTGCAACTCTCTCAAATTCCTCTTGTCCTCCAACAATTGCAAATCTCTTATTTTTTTTAGGACTTAAATTGAATTTTTTTCCAATCGAAAAATGAAGGAAGATGCGAGAAAGCAGAAAGTAAGATAGGACCCAGCAAGCTCCAAGCAGAATGTATAGACGCGAAAATTGCCACGATTTTGGCAAAAGTGCATAAACAATTAAAATCGTCAGCGTTCCAATGACCGTACTTTTTAAGTAGTTGGATAATTTGACTGGATTATCATATCCACCATTAAAAAGGATACTAAGCATCCAAATTAAAGTGTAGGCTGGAACTGCAACATTTACAACTCTTTCTGGGAAATCAATATTGGAAATTCGCCATTGGTTCGTCAATGCATATAATCCAATTAAAAGAATGGCAAAGTCAATTAATGGTAAGACCGATTGCCGAATAAAACGCATCGAAATTGCTAGCGTCGCCCGAAAATAAATGGCTGCATTTATCAAAAACGAAAAAAGTTTTGCATTCTTTTGAGAAAAATGTTTTTCGGCGAAAATGATCATCGCCCGGTAAAAAACAAAAACGTAATTAACCGAACTTTTTTTAGTGCTTTCTCCTTTATAATGTATAATTCTTGTTTCAGGGAAATAATAATTTGTATAACCGCCTTTTAGAATCCGATACGAAAGATCAATATCCTCACCATACATAAAAAATGCTTCATCCAATAAACCAACTTTTTCCAGCGCTTCGCTGCGCATAAGCATAAATGCACCACTGAGAATATCGATTTTATTGGTTTCAAATTCACTTAAATGTCCAAGATGGTATTGTCCAAATCGTTCGGATTTTGGAAATAGCTTCGAGAGTCCGAATATTTTATAAAATGCAACGGCTGGTGTTGGCAAGCCGCGCTTAGATTCTGGTAAAAACTTTCCTTTTCCATCAACCATTCTAACGCCTAATCCACCTGCTTCTGGATGCGAATCCATGAAACCAATAACCTTGGAAAAAGTTTCTTCTTCCACCACTGTATCTGGATTCAATAATAAAATATATTCTGCATCTGCTTGAAGTATCGCTTGGTTATTGGCTTTTGAAAAGCCTACGTTTTCTTTATTTGCAAGCAGAGAATACGCTGGAAATTTCCGCTGTACCATTTCAACCGACCCATCGATAGAATTATTGTCTACAATAAATACTTGGCCGTTAATATTTTCAAGCGCTTTTTGTACCGAGTTGAGACATTGCTCCAAAAAGAATTCGACATTGTAATTGACAATGACCACAGCTATTTTATAGGAGTATGTTTTTTTCAACTTTTAATCGTTATGTGCAATACAGGAAATTTCAATCGTTACATCGAGCGGTAATTTTGAAACTTGAACCGTTTCTCTTGCTGGAGGAATAGCAGAAAAATAACTTGCATACACGGCATTCATTTCTGCAAAGTCATTCATGTTTTTTAGAAAAATAGAACATTTTACAACGGCGTTAAGATCCATTCCTGCTTCGTTTAACAAGGCCGTGATATTTTTCATAACCTGATGGGTTGCAGCGGAAATTGTTTCCATTTCTAAATTTCCTGTAAATGGATTCAATGGAATTTGTCCGCTAACATACAAGGTTTTCCCACTCAAAATAGCTTGGCTGTAGGGTCCAATAGGAGCGGGTGCGCCAGGAATCTGAATTGCTTTTTTCATTTTTAGTATAGAATTAATCTATTAACGCATTGGTTTTAAAACTATTGCGATGGGTTATTCAAACAGTGCAATTTACCAAATGAATAATGAATAATATCTCCGTGAAACTTTCACTTTCATTAACTTTGTGCAAGTTTAACAATTAAAGAGATACTATTTGAAAGTTCTGCTCATAGATTTTTACGATTCATTTACGTACAATATTTTTCATTACTTGGAAAGTCTTGGCGCTGAAGTTACAGTTTGGGAAGATCGTGCGGTAGAAATTGATCAAGTTGCACAATTTGATTGCATTGTTTTTTCGCCAGGTCCGGGTTTACCGAAAGATACAAAATCTCTTTTCCCCATTTTAAAACAATACGAAAAATCAAAGAAAATTTTGGGGGTTTGCCTTGGAATGCAAGGAATATCAGAGTTTTATGGTGCAAAGCTCTACAACCAGAAAGAAGTGAAACATGGCGTTTCGGAGAAAATAAGTTGTGTAAATACGGGTAAACTTTTTTTAAATCTTCCGAATGAAATCGAAGTTGGTTTATACCACAGTTGGGCTATTGAACTAATGGAGGGACTCGAAATTATTCCAACTGGAATTTCTGAAAATGCTGTTGTTATGGCAATTGAACATGTTAAATTGCCAATTTATGGAGTTCAATTTCATCCGGAATCCATATTAACGCCATTCGGAAAAGATATCTTGAGAAACTTTTTGTTCTCATGTTGATTTTTCTTTTTTTAAGAAATCTATTTTTCTGAACGGATAAATTGTTTTATTTTTGATGCAATTAAAAAAAGAATCTATGAAAAATCTACTTGCTGTTATCGTATTTCTAGTTTCCTTCCAATCTATGGCGCAATCTTGCATAGGGAAATGGACAACTATTGATGATGAAACCGGAAAAAAGAAATCTACCGTGGAATTATATAAATCAGATGGTAAACTCTATGGGAAAATTACGTATTTATACCCAAGGGAAGGAAGAGAAGCAAATCCAACATGTAAAAAATGCACAGACGATAGAAAAGGCGAGCCATTAGTTGGACTTCAAATTGTCCGCGGATTGAAGTGGGATGGAAGCGTTTGGGAAGACGGTACAATTGTCGATCCTGAAAACGGGAAAATTTACACACTCAAAATTTGGATAGATGCAGAAAATCATGACAAATTGAATGTAAGAGGGTACATCGGTCCTTTCTTCCGAACGCAAACTTGGACGAAAGTTAAATGATTCAGTAGAAAAAAGATAGGAAAGCCGGCAAAGTAAAAAATGTCGGCTTTTTTGTTTAATCTCCCTATTGTTCCAATGAATAACCATAAAATGGATTCAAAACAATTTGAAAAAATTCAATTCCGACCAATTCAAATACAAGATTCAGCAGAATTAGCCGTTTTGATTCGGTCTGTTTTAAAAGAACATGGTGCAGATAAACCCGGCACGGTTTATACGGATCCGACAACAGACTCCCTGTTTGAATTATTTCAAACCGAGGGAAGTTTCTATTGGGTTGCACTGCTGGAAAAGGAAATTATCGGAGGCTGTGGGATCTTTCCAACTCTTGGATTACGCGATAAATGTGCTGAATTGGTAAAGCTTTACGTCTCAAAATCTTCTCGTGGAACTGGAATTGGGTATAAATTAATTGAAATCTGTTTGCAACATGCTAAAGAAGCGGGTTATTCTTCTGTTTATTTGGAAACGTTGCCAGAATTATCCAAAGCAGCTGGACTTTATGCACAAATTGGATTTCAGAGACTAAAAAAACCAATGGGTAATTCCGGTCATTATGCTTGTGACTTGTGGATGCTAAAAGAAATTTAAGCTAAAACGAAGAATAATTAAGTTAAAAAATCTTTCTCTGAGGCATACCCCAGTATTTAAATGAAATCAAAGAAAATTCGGTAGCTTTAGCACACGTTTTAAAAGCAATGAAACGGATGAAAAACAAACGTATAAACGTCGGAAAATGCAGGAAGAATTTTGGAATAAACGCTATGAACATGCTGAATACGCCTATGGTAAAACACCAAATTCGTTTTTAGCACAGAACAGCTTCAACGAAAAAAGTAAAGTGCTTTGTTTGGCAGAAGGAGAAGGAAGAAATGCTGTTTTTTTGGCAAAAAAAGGATTGGACGTCACGGCAGTGGATATTTCTTCGGAAGGAATAGCAAAAACGTTGCGCCTTGCGAAGGAGGAAAATGTT
>CAIYXD010000529.1 GCA_903930085.1 uncultured Flavobacteriia bacterium | reverse complement strand
ATGGGACAATATACACTGACTTTTAACACATTCAAACGAATGGATTTTCGTTTTGAATTCAATAATTTCTTCGATTCAAAACCACCAAAAGACGTGCGGAATTGGATATTTAATACTTCCGTTGGTATTCGAATTCGACTTAGAGAATAAGTATAGGTTTATTCTGTCAATGCCGCGATTTTTAATAGTATAAAACGATAAAATCTCCACAAAAAATATATACTTTTGTAGCACATTTTTGTATTTATGGAAAGCAGTACGTTACATCAAGAAGCAACTTTAGAACAAGCAGTCGAATTGGGATTGCGTCCCGATGAATTTGAAATGATCAAAGAAATTTTGGGTAGAACTCCAAATTTCACAGAAACAGCAGTGTATTCTGTTATGTGGTCGGAACATTGTTCGTACAAAAACTCTATCGTTTGGCTCAAAACTTTACCGAAAGATGGCCCTCACATGCTCGTTAAAGCAGGTGAAGAAAATGCAGGATTGGTAGATATTGGCGAAGGTTTAGGCTGTGTTTTCAAAATTGAATCACACAATCATCCAAGTGCTTTAGAACCATACCAAGGTGCAGCAACTGGTGTTGGCGGAATCAACCGCGATATTTTCACAATGGGAGCAAGGCCAATTGCGCAGTTGAATTCCCTGCGTTTTGGAAACATCGAAAACGATCGAACGAAATGGTTGGTGAAGGGAGTTACGAAAGGTATTGGCGATTATGGAAATGCTTTTGGTATTCCTATCGTTGGTGGAGAGGTTTTCTTCGACGATTCGTATAACACAAATCCATTGGTGAATGCATTTTCAGCCGGAATCATTGATACTAAAAAGATAATTTCAGCAAAGGCACAAGGTCCAGGAAATCCAGTATTTATTGTTGGTTCTGCAACAGGAAAAGATGGTATTGCAGGTGCTGCTTTTGCTTCAAAAGATATTACAGAAGATTCTGCAAATGATTTACCATCTGTTCAAGTAGGTGATCCTTTTATGGAAAAACTACTTCTGGAAGCAACGATGGAATTAACCCAAACGGATGCTATTCGCGGAATGCAGGACATGGGAGCAGCAGGAATTACGTGTTCAACGTGTGAAATGAGTGCTGGCGGTGGTGTTGGAATGGATATTTATTTGGATAAAGTTCCAACGCGTCAAGAAAATATGTTGCCGTACGAAATTTTGTTATCCGAATCGCAAGAAAGAATGCTTGTGGTGGTTGCAAAAGGCCAAGAAGATGTTGTAAAACGCATTTTCGATAAATGGGATTTACATGCAGAAGAAATTGGTGTTGTTACCGATTCAGATCGCGTACGCTATTTTATGGGAGGTGAAATGGTTGGAGATGTTCCAGCTGAATCGCTTGTACTTGGAGGAGGAGCACCACAATACCATAGAGAATACAAAGAACCAGCTTATTACGAGGAATTTAAAAAGTTTTCCATAGACAGTGTTAAGCAACCGGAAGATTTAAAAGAAGTGGCAATTAAATTGTTGCAACTTCCAAACATAGCTTCTAAACGTTGGGTTTATGAGCAATATGATTCGATGGTTGGAACAAGAACCATGACGACGAATCGTCCTTCGGATGCGGCAGTTGTAAATATAAAAGGCACGAACAAAGGACTTGCAATGACAGTAGATTGTAATTCAAGATATGTAAACGCAGATCCAGAAGTTGGAACGATGATTGCTGTTTCTGAAGCAGCTCGAAATATTGTTTGTGCTGGTGGTGTTCCAAGTGCAATTACAAACTGCTTGAATTTTGGAAACCCATATAATCCTGAATCGTACTGGCAATTTGTTGGCGCAATTAAAGGAATGTCAACGGCTTGTTTGAAATTTGAAACGCCTGTAACTGGCGGAAATGTTTCCTTCTACAACCAATCTGTGATCAATGGTGTTGAAGTTCCTGTTTTTCCAACCCCAACTATTGGAATGATTGGAATCGTGGAGGATAAAGACCGTATAATGACGCTGGACTTTAAGCAAAAAGGAGATTTAATTTTTATCATCGGGGAATCAACCAATGATATTTCTTCGTCGGAATATTTAGCGACTTACTTGGGCGTGAAAGCTTCCCCAGCGCCTTATTTTGACTTAGAAAAAGAATTCGCTATGCAACATATGGTGAAAGGTTTGATTCAGAATGAATTAATAAATGCAGCTCATGATGTTTCAGATGGCGGATTATATATTACTTTAGTAGAAATGTCGATGCCACGCGAACTTGGTTTTGATATCGTTACAGACTCTGAAATTCGCGAAGATGCATTTTTATTCGGCGAAGGACAAGGTCGAGTTGTTATAACCGTTTCAGAAGAACAAGAGGAGAATTTTATAGAGTTTATGATGGATTCAGGAGTTTCTTTCACCTTGCTTGGACACGTAACCAAAGGGAAACTTATGGTGGACGACGAACATTTTGGCTTTATTAACGAAGCAAAAGACCT
>CAIYXD010000528.1 GCA_903930085.1 uncultured Flavobacteriia bacterium | reverse complement strand
CGCTTATTGGTTCTAACTTGTATCTTTGAACTTTCATTAGAAATTCAACATGTCGAAAGCAAAATATACTGTTACCGCTGCATTACCGTATGCAAATGGCCCACTTCATCTCGGACACGTTGCCGGAGTTTACCTTCCAGCGGACATTTTTGTGCGTTTCTTGCGCATGAATCACCACGATGTGGCTTTTATATGCGGTAGCGATGAACATGGCGCTGCGATTACACTTCGAGCAAAAAAGGAAGGAATTACACCACAAGAAATTGTAGATAAATACAATGGCATAATCGGAAAAGCTTTTCAGGATTTCAATATTTCATTCGATATCTTTCACCGCACTTCTGCTGAAATCCACCACAAAACATCCCAGGATTTTTTCTTGAAATTATACGAAAAAGGAAAATTTACAGAAGAAACATCCGAACAATATTACGACGAAGAATACCAGCAGTTTTTAGCAGATCGCTACATTACGGGAGAATGTCCAAAGTGCCATAATCCGGGAGCTTATGGCGATCAATGTGAAAAATGCGGTTCAGATTTGAGTCCGACAGAATTGATTCATCCAACTTCTACTTTAAGTGGAAAAACGCCTGTTTTAAAAACCACATCTCACTGGTATTTACCAATGGCGAACCACGAAGAATGGTTGCGGGAATGGATCAAAGAAGGCAAACTCGATGGCGTTCAACAACACGATCCAAAACCTTGGAGAAATCAGGTTATCGGACAATGCATGTCTTGGATTGATGGTGGTTTGCATTCGCGCGCAATGACCAGAGATTTGGATTGGGGCGTAAAAGTTCCCTTGCCAAATGCCGATGGAAAAGTATTGTATGTCTGGTTGGATGCGCCAATTGGTTACATTTCAGCCACGAAACAATGGGCGTTAGACAACAATAAAAACTGGGAAGACTATTGGAAAGGCGATCGAAAATTGATCCATTTTATTGGAAAAGACAACATAGTATTTCATGCGGTGATTTTCCCGATTTTGTTGAAAGACCATGGCGATTTAATTTTACCGGATAATGTTCCAGCCTACGAATTTTTGAATTTGGAGGGCGCCAAATTCTCTACTTCAAGAAATTGGGCGGTTTGGCTGCACGAATATTTGGAAACTTACCCCGGCAAAGAAGACGAATTAAAATATGTGTTAACTTCTATTGCACCGGAAACAAAGGATTCGGAGTTTACTTGGAAAGAATACCAAACACGGATTAACAGCGAATTGGCAGATATTCTTGGAAATTTTGTGAATCGTGCCCTGGTGCTTACGCAAAAATACTACGAAGGGAAAGTTCCTGCGAGAGGGGAATTGACCCAAGAAGACTTGAACGTATTAGGTGAAATCAAAGCAATTCCAGAAAGAATAAGCAAATTGGTTTACGCCTACAAATTGCGAGATGCACAAGCCGAGGCGATGAACCTTGCACGTTTGGGGAATAAATATTTAGCAGACCAAGAACCATGGAAATTGGTAAAAACAGATCCGTTGCGTGTAGAAACGATTATGAATATTGCCTTGCAGATAACGGCAAACTTGAGCGTTGTTTTGCAACCATTCTTGCCAACTACCGCAAAAAAACTGTCCCATTTTGTGAATTTCACCACAACAAATTGGGAAGATGCCGGAAGAGAAGATTTACTTCAAGCTGGAGCGATGACCAATACACCGGAAATTTTATTCCAAAAAATTGAAGACACTTTGGTAGAACACGAAGTGGCAAAATTGAAAAATACGATCCAAGAAAATACCCCAATTCAAAACAGCGAAGCGATGGAATTAATATTTGAACCACAAAAACCGGAAATTGCTTTTGACGATTTCACCAAAATGGACATTCGATTGGGGAAAATACTAGCGGCGGAGAAAGTAGAAAAAGCAGATAAATTATTGAAGCTTTTGGTAGACACAGGTTTGGATAAACGCACGATCGTTTCCGGTATCGCTGAGCATTATTTACCGGAGGAAGTAATTGGAAAAACGGTTCAAGTTTTAATGAACCTTGCTCCGCGAAAAATCCGAGGAATTGAATCGCAGGGGATGATTTTAATGGCGGAAAATGAAAAGAACGAACTAAGTTTTTTAGTCCCCGAGAAAGAATTTAATGGAGGATGTGGAATTCATTAAATTTGGAATTCAGAACCTTCTTCTTGCAGTCGATGCTGCCTGAGGCAGTTGGGATTTGGGATTGGCTTCGTTAAAAAACACCAAAAAAATGGAAGAATTAAAGAATTATTCTGATTTACAAAGCCATTTTGACAACGCAGCATTTGTTTTAAAAACCCAGCAGCAAATCGCAAAGGATTTCGCGAAATTCAATTTATTTTTTCCAGAAAAATTTGAAGAAACGCCTTTTACAAAAGTGGAAATAGAGCAAGAAATCGCCAATTTACTTGCGGAAATAAT
>CAIYXD010000527.1 GCA_903930085.1 uncultured Flavobacteriia bacterium | reverse complement strand
CTTTGCAGTTTTCCGCACAGAAACAGGATTGAAATAAGCTGATTCCAAGAAAATTTCGGTTGTATCCTCTTTAATTCCAGATTCCGCACCACCAAATACTCCCGCAATACATAAGGATTTTGAAGCGTTGGTAACCATTAAATTTTCCGCAGACAATATGCGTTCCACACCATCCAAAGTTGTAAACTTCTCCCCTTCATGTGCTAATTTTACACTTATTTTTCCTTGTAAAGAACGAACATCAAAAGCATGCAATGGCGTTCCTAATTCGCGCATCACATAATTCGTTACATCGACGACATTATTAATTGGAGAGATTCCAATTACACGCAAGCTTTTTTGCAACCATTCAGGAGAAGGTTTAATTGTTACATTTTTTAGTGTTGTTCCAACGTATCTAGCACAAAGTTCTGGATTCTCAACCGAAACATCTATTACAAGCGTTGTATTTTCCACTTTAAACGCAGAAGTATCGGGCATTTTTAATGTTAAATTCTCTTTTTTATGAAAATTCAAGTATGCGATAATATCCCTTGCTACACCAACGTGTCCCATTGCATCTGCACGATTTGGAGTCAAACCAATTTCAATTTGGCAATCATCTTCCAAATTAAAAACTTTTGAAGCTGGCGTTCCGACCTCAATTGCAGGATCCAAAACTAAGATTCCATCATGCGATTTACCAAGTCCCAATTCATCTTCAGCACACAACATTCCAAAAGAATCAACACCTCGAATTTTTGAAACTTTCATTTTCAATGGCGCATCTGGTGATGGATATAAAGTAGCGCCAACAGTTGCCAATAACACTTTTTGACCAACTGCAACATTTGGAGCGCCGCAAACGACTTGTAAAGGTTCTCCGCCAATCGTAACGGATGTCACTTTCAATTTATCTGCATCTGGATGCTTTTCACAGCTTAGAACTTCGCCAACAAATATGCCTTCCAAGCCGCCTTTAACTGCTTCAATTTTCTCAATGCTCTCTACTTCTAAACCCGTTTCTGTCAGAATCTTTCCTATTTCTTCAGCAGAAAGGTTCGTATCAACGTATTGTTTTAGCCAATTATATGCAACTTTCATTTGATCACTTTATGTGTAACTTATTTACTTTGCGAATTTAGGTATTCTGACTGAATTGGAGAAAACTTTAGATGCCAACCTTTGATCAGCCAATTTTATGTTTTTTTTTGTTGGCCTAAAAAGAACAATATAAATTTTTACACGTTTTCAAATAAAAAAACTACGTTCGAGTTTTTTGTTTCCCAAGGTATTAGTAGTTTCGTATCTTTAGAAACCATTTTAATATATATGCTTAAAATATTCTTTTATTTATCGCTTCTAATCCTATCTTTTAAAGGAATTGCGCAAGAAAAACATACCTTGAGTGGTTATCTGACAGATGGAAGAAATGGCGAAGCGATGATTGGTGCTCGCATTTTTGTTCCAAGCTTATCGCAAGGAACGTTAACGAATACGTACGGGTTTTATTCCATTACCGTTCCCTCCGGAATGTACAAAATTGAATTTCGCGTAACAGGTCTTGAAACAGAAATCAAGGAAATCGATCTTTCTAGGGACGTTGTGTTGAATGTTGAACTTGGAACAAACATGCAAGAAATTCAGGAGGTTCTTGTTAATGCGAAGAAGGGTGAAAATATCAACTCCACAAAAATCGGTCAAATCGAATTGGAAATAGATCAAATAAAAACGCTTCCCGCATTTATGGGAGAAGTAGACATTATCAAAACTATTCAATTATTACCGGGAGTTTCGTCTGTTTCAGAAGGCGGTCAAGGATTTTATGTACGCGGTGGTGGACCAGATCAAAACCTCGTTCTTCTAGACGAAGGTGTCGTTTACAATGCCGCGCATTTATTCGGTTTCTTTTCCGTTTTCAATGTGGATGCTGTAAAAAGTGTGAATCTTATAAAAGGAGGCATGCCAGCAAATTTCGGCGGACGAATGTCTTCCGTTTTAGAAGTAAACATGAACGAAGGAAATAACAAACGCTTTAGTTACAAAGGAGGAATTGGCGCTATTTCTTCTCGATTAACCATCGAAGGGCCTTTAAAAAAAGATAAAGGATCGTTTATCATTTCAGCAAGAAGAACCTATATTGATTTGATCATGAAGGCAGCGATTCCAGACACTTCCCCATTTTATGGATCCAGCTATTTTTTCTATGATTTAAACGTAAAACTAAACTATAAATTAACCGACAAAGACCGAATTTACCTAAGTGGTTATTATGGTAAAGACATGTTCACTTTTGACAACAAAGACGATAACTTCAAAGTTGAAATGCCATGGGGAAATGGAAT
>CAIYXD010000526.1 GCA_903930085.1 uncultured Flavobacteriia bacterium | reverse complement strand
TGTAAAAGAATTAACTGGTAACGGTTTGAAAGAGTCTAAAGATTTAGTTGATAATGCTCCTTCTGCATTGAAAGAAGGTGTATCTAAAGACGAAGCCGAAGGACTTAAAAAGTCTCTTGAAGAGGCTGGAGCTGAAGTTGAGGTTAAGTAATATTCTACTTCATTTACAGGTAAGGCACTGCTTTTTAGCATGTGCCTTATCCTGTTTTATTGCGTTTGACGCAAATTTTTAAAGTCCATTTTCATAAACAAAAACGGTTTGGCCTTGGCAACATCAAACAATATTTCGACAAGAATTAATTTTGCTTCTAGCAAAAATCAGTTCGATTATCCAGATTTTTTGGATATTCAACTAAAGTCCTTCCAAGAGTTTTTCCAGTTGGAGACAACACCGGAAAACAGAGAGAGCGAAGGATTGTATAGAGTTTTCGCTGAAAACTTTCCGATAACAGATACGAGAAATCAGTTTGTTTTGGAATTTTTGGATTACTTTATCGACCCACCAAGATATTCGATTGAAGAATGTATTGAGCGTGGATTGACGTATAGTGTTCCATTGAAAGCAAAACTTAAATTGTATTGTACGGATCCAGAACATGAAGATTTTGAAACAATCGTTCAAGATGTTTATTTGGGTACAATACCTTACATGACCCCAAAAGGTTCATTTGTAGTGAACGGAGCAGAGAGAGTTATAGTTTCTCAACTTCACAGATCTCCAGGTGTTTTCTTTGGGCAAAGTAGACATGCTAACGGTACAAAATTATATTCTGCACGTGTAATTCCTTTCAAGGGTTCTTGGATTGAATTTGCTACAGATATTAACAGTGTAATGTATGCATACATAGATCGAAAGAAAAAATTACCTGTTACAACTCTTTTCCGAGCAATTGGTTACGAAAGTGATAAGGATATTTTAGAGATATTTGGTCTTGCTGATGAAGTGAAAGCTACAAAAGCAAACCTTAAAAAAATCGTCGGCAGAAAATTAGCTGCTCGTGTTCTTAAATCATGGGTGGAAGATTTTGTTGATGAAGATACCGGAGAAGTTGTATCTATTGAAAGAAATGAAGTTCTTTTGGATAGAGAAACAATCTTGGAAGACGAGCATGTAGATTTAATTGCTGATTCAGGTGTGAAAAATGTCATCTTGCATAAAGAGGATGTTAATAGCGCTGATTTTACAATTATATACAACACCTTGCAAAAGGATACATCTAATTCTGAAAAAGAAGCGGTAGAACATATTTACCGTCAACTACGTAATGCTGAACCACCTGATTATGAGACAGCAAAAAATGTTTTTGAAAAATTATTTTTCTCTGACACGCGTTATGATTTAGGTGAGGTTGGTCGTTTTAGATTGAATAAAAAACTAAAAATAGACGATTCAGAAACATCAAGAGTACTTACGAAAAACGATATTATATCCATAATAAAATATCTAATTGAGTTAATCAATTCGAAAGCAGATGTGGATGATATTGATCACTTGTCAAATAGACGCGTAAGAACCGTTGGTGAACAATTATATTCTCAATTTGGAGTTGGCCTTGCACGTATGGCAAGAACTATTCGTGAGCGCATGAATGTTCGTGACAATGAGGTCTTTACACCAATTGACTTGATTAATGCAAAAACATTATCTTCTGTAATAAATTCTTTCTTCGGAACGAATCAGTTATCACAGTTTATGGATCAAACCAATCCACTTTCTGAGGTAACACACAAAAGACGTTTGTCTGCACTAGGACCTGGTGGACTTTCCCGTGAAAGAGCAGGTTTCGAAGTACGAGATGTTCACTACACACATTATGGACGACTTTGTACGATTGAAACACCTGAAGGACCAAATATTGGTTTGATTTCTTCCCTTTGTGTTTTTGCCAAAGTGAACAAGCTTGGTTTCATAGAAACACCCTACAGAAAAGTTGAAAGTGGTAAAGTTATTTATAACGTAGAACCAGTTTATTTGACTGCTGAAGAGGAAGACGAAAAAATGATTGCACAAGCAAATGCAGTTGTGGATGATAAAGGTTTGTTCTTAACGGAGTTTGTAAAGGCTCGTTACGAAGGAGATTTCCCAGTTGTTCAACCAAGTAGTTTGCATTTAATGGATGTTGGAGCAAATCAAATTGCTTCGATTGCAGCATCTTCAATTCCATTCTTGGAACACGATGATGCCAACCGTGCTTTGATGGGATCGAACATGCAACGTCAAGCTGTTCCTTTATTGAAACCAAATTCTCCAATAGTTGGAACCGGAATTGAGCGTTTAGTAGCGCGTGATTCTCGTGTTTTAATTAATGCGGAAGGACCTGGTATTGTAGAATATGTGGATGCAAATGAAATTGTAATTCGCTACGATTGGACAAAAGAGGATAAATTAGTTAGTTTCGATAGTGAAGTGATTCATTATCCGTTAACGAAGTTTATGAAAACGAATCAAAGTACGTGTATTAACTTGAAACCAATTGTTAAAAAAGGGGATAGAGTTGATAAAGGACAAGTACTATGTGAAGGATACGCAACACAACAAGGAGAATTGGCGCTTGGTCAAAACTTGAAAGTAGCATTCATGCCTTGGAAAGGATACAACTTCGAGGATGCAATTGTTATTTCTGAACGAGTTGTGCGCGATGATGTATTTACATCTATTCATATTGACGAATATACGTTGGATGTTCGCGACACGAAACGTGGAATGGAAGAATTAACTTCAGATATTCCAAATGTTTCAGAAGAAGCTACAAAAGATTTGGACGAAAATGGTTTGATTCGTATTGGAGCTGAAATAAAAGAAGGAGATATTCTAATAGGAAAAATTACTCCAAAAGGAGAAACAGATCCTTCTCCGGAAGAAAAATTATTGCGTGCAATATTTGGCGATAAAGCAGGCGACGTAAAAGACGCTTCTTTAAAAGCCGGTCCTTCACTTAGAGGTGTTGTTATCAATAAAAAATTGTTCTCAAGAGCGATTAAAGACAGAAAATCAAAAGCACAAGATAAACCTATCTTGGAAAGCTTGGATTCTGATTTTGAAAAAGATTTTGCATCCTTGAAAGAAAGATTAGTTGAAAAATTAATCGATATTTTAGGTGAACAAAAATCTGCTGGTGTATTCAATAATTTCAAAGAGGAAATTATCAAAAAAGCTACGAAGTTCAATCAAAAAAACTTGTTTGCAATCGATTATTCTATCGTAAATCCAACGAATTGGACGAGTGATGCTCAAATGAATGTATTAGTAGGAAGAGTAATTCATAACTTTAATATTAAAGCAAATGACTTACTTGGAACTTTCAAACGCAGAAAATTCCACATCTCTGTAGGTGACGAACTTCCAGCTGGAATTGTTAAAATGGCTAAAGTTTACGTTGCTAAAAAACGTAAGTTGAAAGTCGGTGACAAAATGGCTGGACGTCATGGTAACAAAGGAATTGTAGCGAACATTGTTCGTATGGAAGACATGCCATTCCTAGAAGACGGAACTCCTGTAGATATTGTTTTGAATCCATTGGGTGTACCATCTCGTATGAACTTGGGTCAGATTTACGAAACAGTATTAGGTTGGGCTGGAGAAAAACTAGGAATTAAATTTGCTACGCCGATTTTTGATGGAGCACATCCTGAAGAAATTGATCAGTGGACAGAAAAAGCAGTTGTTCCAAGATCTGGAAAAACCTATCTATATGACGGAGGAACCGGAGAAAGATTCCATCAAACTGCAACTGTTGGGGTAATTTACATGTTGAAATTATCACACATGGTAGACGACAAAATGCACGCTCGTTCGATCGGACCATACTCATTAATTACACAACAACCTCTTGGTGGTAAAGCACAATTCGGAGGTCAGCGTTTTGGTGAAATGGAAGTTTGGGCATTGGAAGCATTCGGTGCTGCAAATATATTACAAGAGATCTTGACCGTTAAATCGGATGATGTTATGGGTCGTGCAAAAGCGTATGAAGCAATCGTTAAAGGAGATAATATTCCAGAACCAGGAATTCCTGAATCGTTCAACGTATTGTTGCATGAGTTAAGAGGCTTATGCCTTAACATTTCATTGGATTAATTGTCAAGTTGTTGAACTAAGAAAAGAAGCATAAAATGGCTTACAGAAAAGAAACACCAAAAAAACAAAGTAGCTTCAATAAAATTACAATCTCTTTGGCTTCGCCAGAGGTGATTCTTGAGCAATCAAGCGGAGAAGTACTTAAGCCAGAGACGATTAATTATCGTACATATAAGCCGGAAAGAGATGGTTTGTTCTGTGAACGAATCTTTGGACCGGTGAAAGATTATGAATGCCATTGTGGAAAATACAAAAGAATCCGATACAAAGGAATCGTTTGTGACCGTTGTGGTGTTGAGGTAACAGAGAAAAAAGTACGTCGTGAGCGTATGGGACACATTTCATTGGTCGTTCCTGTAGCGCACATATGGTACTTCAGATCGTTGCCAAATAAAATTGGTTACTTGTTAGGTTTGCCTACAAAAAAATTGGATCAAATCATTTATTATGAAAGATATGTGGTAATCCAACCAGGTGTAGCGACGAATTTAGATGGTAGCTCATTGAAAAGACTGGATTTCGTTACAGAAGAAGAGTATTTAGATATTTTAGATACGCTTCCCAAAGAAAACCAATATTTAGAGGATGCTGACCCTAATAAATTCCTTGCTAAAATGGGTGCGGAAGCTTTGTATGATTTATTGAAAACAATGAATCTTGAGCAAACTTCATACGATTTACGTCACCAAGCAAATAACGAAACATCCGTACAACGTAAAAATGAAGCGTTGAAACGTCTGCAAGTTGTTGAAGCAATGCGTGACTCTCAAGCAAGAATTGATAATCGTCCAGAATGGATGATTGTTAAGGTTGTTCCGGTTATTCCACCAGAATTACGGCCTCTTGTGCCATTAGATGGTGGTCGTTTTGCAACTTCTGATTTAAATGACTTATACCGTCGTGTAATCATTAGAAATAACCGTTTGAAGCGATTGATTGAAATCAAAGCGCCAGAGGTTATCTTGCGTAACGAAAAGAGAATGTTGCAAGAATCAGTAGATTCTTTATTTGATAATTCAAGAAAATCAAGTGCTGTTAAAACGGAATCTAATCGTCCTTTAAAATCTCTTTCGGATTCGTTGAAAGGTAAACAAGGTCGTTTCCGTCAAAACTTACTTGGTAAACGTGTGGATTATTCAGCACGTTCGGTGATTGTTGTTGGACCAGATTTGAAATTACACGAATGTGGTCTTCCTAAAGATATGGCTGCTGAGCTATACAAACCGTTTATTATCCGTAAGATGATTGAGCGAGGTATTGTGAAAACAGTTAAATCAGCAAAGAAAATAGTAGATAGAAAAGAGCCTGTTGTTTGGGATATTTTAGAAAGTATCTTGAAAGGTCACCCGGTTCTATTAAATCGTGCTCCTACTTTGCACCGATTGGGAATTCAAGCATTCCAACCAAAATTAATTGAAGGGAAAGCAATTCGTTTGCATCCTTTGGTTACAACGGCATTCAACGCCGATTTTGATGGAGATCAAATGGCCGTGCATTTACCTTTAGGTAATGCTGCAATTTTGGAAGCTCAATTGTTAATGCTTGCTTCACACAATATTTTGAACCCTGCAAATGGAGCTCCGATTGCTGTACCATCTCAGGATATGGTGCTCGGTTTGTACTATATTACAAAAGGAAAAGTAGGTACAAAAGAAGCTGTTGTTAAAGGTGAAAATGCAATATACTATTCTCCGGAAGAAGTAATAATTGCTTACAACGAAAGACAATTGGATCTGCATGCTCACATCAAGGTTAAAACCTATGATTTGAATGAGCAAGGTGAACCAACACTTCAAATATTAGAAACAACTTGTGGGCGTGTTCTTTTCAACGAACGTGTACCAAGAGAAGTTGGGTATATCAACGATGTATTGACGAAAAAAGCACTTCGTGATATTATTGGTGAAGTATTGAAAGTTTCAGGTACTTCTCGTACTGCTCAATTCCTTGATGATATCAAAGAATTAGGTTATGACATGGCTTTTAAAGGTGGTCTTTCTTTCAACTTAGATGATATTATCATTCCTAAGGAAAAAGTAGAATTGGTTGCTAAAGCAGAAAAAGAAGTGAAAGATGTGATGATGAACTATAACATGGGTCTCATCACAAATAATGAAAGATATAACCAGATTATTGATATCTGGACACATACAAATTCCCGTTTGACGCACACCTTAATGGAACAGTTGAAAACGGATATGCAAGGTTTCAACTCCATTTATATGATGTTTGACTCTGGTGCGCGTGGTTCTAAAGAACAAATTCGCCAGTTATCAGGTATGCGTGGATTGATGGCTAAACCACAAAAATCGGGTGCTTCTGCGCAAGAAATTATTGAAAATCCAATTCTTTCTAACTTTAAAGAAGGTTTGTCAATTTTGGAATACTTTATATCTACGCACGGTGCGCGTAAAGGTCTAGCAGATACTGCCTTGAAAACAGCAGATGCTGGTTACTTGACACGTCGTTTGGTGGATGTTGCACAAGATGTTGTTATAAACGCAGACGATTGTGGAACTTTAAGAGGTATTGTTGCAACTTCATTGAAGAAAAGTGACGAGATTGTTGAACCATTATACGATCGTATATTAGGAAGAACATCTGTTCACGATGTATACTATCCTGAATCAGAAGACTTAATTGTTGAAGCAGGTGAGTTGATTTCGGATGATGTTGCAAGAACCATAGAAAAAGTTGGAATTGAGGAAGTTGAAATCCGTTCTGTTCTAACGTGTGAAATGAGAAGAGGTGTATGTTCAAAATGTTATGGACGAAACCTTGCAACACACCGTCCAGCGCAACATGGCGATGCAGTTGGTGTTGTTGCTGCTCAATCTATTGGTGAACCAGGAACACAGTTGACGCTTCGTACTTTCCACGTTGGGGGTACGGCTTCTAATATTGCAGATGTTTCCGACTTGAAAGCAAAAGCAAACGGAAAACTGGAAATCGATGAATTACGCACAATAGACAAGAAAAAT
>CAIYXD010000525.1 GCA_903930085.1 uncultured Flavobacteriia bacterium | reverse complement strand
CGATTTTTGCAAAATACGGCATTGTTTTTCACTTTGTTGACATGCAAGACCCAAAAGCAGTTGAAGCACTTGTAAATGAAAATACGAAAATGATTTGGGTGGAAACGCCAACAAATCCAATGATGAATATTATCGATATTGAAGCGATGTCTGCCATTGCAAAAAAAGCACATGCAATGTTATGCGTGGATAACACATTTGCAACGCCATATTTGCAAAACCCATTGGATCTTGGTGCAGATATCGTTATGCATTCCGTTACAAAATACCTTGGTGGACACTCCGATGTAGTGATGGGCGCTTTGGTTTGCAGCGATGAAGCAATTGCAGGAGAAATGTACCGAATTCAAAATTCCACTGGCGCTGTAACTGCTCCGATGGATTCATTTTTAGTTCTTAGAGGAATTAAAACGTTGCATTTGCGGGTGCAAAGACATTGCGAAAATGGCGAAGTTATCGCACGTTTTCTAGAAACACATCCAAAAATCGAAAAAGTCTACTGGCCAGGATTTGAAAACCATCCGAACCACGATGTAGCTAAAAAGCAAATGCGCGGCTTTGGTGGAATGATTTCTTTTACCTTGAAAGGTAACAAATTGGAAGAAGCGTTAGAAATTGTGAAAAAAGTTGAATTATTTGCGTTGGCAGAATCACTAGGTGGCGTGGAATCCTTAATTGGACATCCAGCAACGATGACACACGCCTCAATTCCAAAAGAAGCAAGAGAAAAAACTGGCGTTGTTGATTCACTAATTCGTTTGAGTGTTGGTGTAGAAGATGTAGAAGATTTAATTGCTGATTTAAAAATGGCTTTGGCATAATTTGATTTTCTTAATAAGAAAAAATTCCTTTTCGAAAAATTAAAGAATATGCAGGTTTTTATTACTGGAGTTTCTAAAGGTTTGGGTAAAGCTCTTGCTTCCGCATATTTAAGTTTAGGAGAAGATGTTATTGGAATTGGTCGCTCACATGCGTTTACAGACAAAAATTTCAGGTTTATTTCGTGTGATTTGGAGAATCTTGAGCAAGTAAATAACCTTGATTTTGGAAAATTATCCGCTTCCGTTCTATTCATTAATAATGCTGGAATTATCGGTTCGATTGAACGAATCTCGGAGCAAACAAGCAGTGATATTCAATCGGTATTGAATGCAAATACACTTGCCCCAATGCTATTGTGTCAAAAAATAGTGAAGGCTTTTATGCCATCTGAAGGCTTAACCATTGTGAACATCAGCTCCGGAGCGGGGAAACGTGCAATTCCTTCTTGGGCTTCCTATTGCGCTTCTAAAGCAGCTTTGGATATTTTCTCGGAAGCCATTTATTTAGAAGAAAAAGAACGCGGCAGAAATGTTAAAATATACGCACTTTCTCCTGGCGTGATTGACACTGAAATGCAAAAGAAAATTCGTTCTACAAACACAAATGGTTTTTCAAGTAGCGATGCATTTAAGGAACTAAAAACTTCAGGGAAATTAGTCCAACCGGAACGTACAGCTCAAAAAATCATACAACTGCTGGCAGAAGAATATTCGGGAGAGGTAATTTGTTCATTAAAAAACAGCTAATATTTTCTTAAGCATTTCCATAAATTACGTTTTATTTTAATCTTTTATTCATTTTATTTTCATTTCAAGCAAACCAATTAGTAACTTGGAGCGTTTAAACTAGAATAAAACTGTTATTACTATGAAAAATAATTTAATTTTCCTGTTGGGTTTCTTCTTAATCCCCAATCTAACAGGGTTTTCTCAATCTTCTTCCTTCGACGCATCAAATGCTAGAGATGGAGAAAAAGTAGAATATTGCCACCAGCACAAAAAAACAAATGCTTTAAAGCAAAATCCTTCTTATTTGCAAGCTTTACAGCAAGACGAAGTAATACGTCAGCACGAAGCGAACAATACCGCAACTCCAAAAGGAGTAGTTTACAAAATTCCGGTTGTGTTTCATGTTTTACACAACAATGGAATAGAAAACATAGCAGACGAGCAAATTCTAGACGCTCTTTTTATACTGAACAGAGATTACCGTTTGCAAAATACAGACGCGAATAATGTACATGCTGAATTTCAAGGAATGCCGTCAGATGTTGAGATCGAGTTTGTTTTAGCAACAAAAGCACCTAATGGAACTTGTTTTTCCGGCATCACAAGAACAGCTTCTTCCATGAGTTATATTGGCGATAACGGCGGTAATCAAGTAGACGCAATCGTAGCAGGAAATAACGTATATAACGGAAATTGGCCTGGAAATAAATATATGAATATTTTTATCTGTGGCGAAATCGGCGGTGCGGCTGGTTATACTACAAAACCTTCCAGTTGGTCGGCAACCTCTATGGAAAATGGAATTTGGATTCTCCACGATTATGTTGGTTCAATCGGAACAGGTTCTACAGGTGCAAGCCGCGCTTTGACGCATGAAGTTGGTCATTGGCTTAATCTAGATCATACGTGGGGCGGAAATAATAACCCAGGAAACACAACTAGCTGCAGTACAGATGATGCTGTTACGGATACGCCAAATTGTATTGGTGTGACATCGTGTAACCAAAATTCAAACACATGTAATTCGGATGATGCATTTTGGGGTTTTGCAATTCGAGACAATGTTGAAAATTATATGGATTATTCATATTGTTCCAAAATGTTTTCCGCAGGACAAGTTACACGAATGCGCAATGCAATTACTTCAAATGTTGGCGGCAGAAGTAACTTATGGACTAGCGCAAACCTACTTGCTACCGGCGCAAATGGTGTGATTTATCTTTGTAAAGCAGAGTTTTTCGCAAATAAAACTTCGGTTTGCGTTGGAGATCAAGTTCAATTTTCAGATGATTCATACAATGTTTCGACGGGTTGGACATGGAGTTTCCCTTCTGGAAGTCCAGCAAGTTCTACAAGTCAAAATCCTGTTGTGACCTATTCAATTCCCGGGATTTATGAAGTTACACTTACAGCAACAGATGGTTCAACATCAGATTCTGAAGTAAAAACGCAATATATACATGTTTTTCCATCCGCTACATCCTTGCCATTTTACGAAGGTTTTGAAAACTATTCTTCCTTGTCTAATTTAGCTAATTGGGAAATTGTAAATGCAAACAATAATAATGCTTTTGCTCTAGATAATACCGTTGGTCATACTGGTTCTAAATCCGTTAAACTTTCTAATTTCGGTCAAACAGGACCAAATGTAGATGAATTAATCGCTTCGCCGGTAGATCTTTCAGGAGTCACTTCTGGAACAGGTGTAACTTTAAGCTTTCGCTATGCCTACCGTAAAAAACAAAGTACCGATTTTGAATATTTAAAAGTTCTCGTTACAGACGATTGTGGCGATTCATGGGTAATTCGCAAGACTATTGGTGGAAATACGCTTTCTAACATTGCTGTTACGAGTTCTTGGTCACCAGCAAATGCAAGTGATTGGACAACTGTGCACATGGTAAATATAACTTCTGCATACTGGATTGAAAACTTTCGATACAAATTTAAATTTGAAGGTGAAACCGGAAATAATATTTTTCTAGATGATATAAATATTTATGCAGGTGCTGCGTCCAATGAAATTGTTTTAGGAGTATCGGAACAAAATGAAATTGGCAATGTAGAGCTTTTTCCAAATCCGACGGAAGGAGAATTAAATCTTCGTTTTTCCGCAACTACTGCTGCACAGGCAAACATTCAAATTACGGATGTTTATGGAAAAGTAAACAATACACATACGATTCAAGCAGCTGCAGGATCTAATTTAATTATGTTGGATTCTTCCACACTTTCCTCAGGAATTTACTTTCTAAGCCTTCAAGTTGGCGAAGGAAAAAGTGTGATGCAGTTTGTAATAAAATAAAAAAATTAACTTTTTGAAAAGGTCTTCCTAGGGAGACCTTTTTAATTTTACACATATATGAATAAGCTAACTTCACTTATTGTCTTTTTATTTTTTGCTTACAACGGATTTTCCCAAGAATCTAACTGGTGCGGAACGGACAAAATACTAAACCAATTAAAGGCAGACAACCCAACTTTCGAAAATCACCTTCACAAGAGCATGACGAAAGCAGCAAGTAATTCTGGCCTAGGTAATTCTTCGCAAAAAAGCATATTGGAAAT
>CAIYXD010000524.1 GCA_903930085.1 uncultured Flavobacteriia bacterium | reverse complement strand
ATGTCTGTGGCGGTGTTAGCGCATCTGGTATGAATGGCTTTACACCTTCAAATGATTTCCATTTCATTGGAATTCGTTCAACTTATAGACGATATTGCAGTCATAGTGAATCACTTTTAACGGGAGTTTCGACCAACTCAATCGAATATTTCCTTCAAACTGAATTGATAGGTAAATTTCAATTATCAAATCGTTGGCAATTAATCGGTGCTATTCCCTATTCATTTGCTTTTCAAAATGAAGGTGAAATAAGAACAATGAAGAGAGGGATGGCTGATTTAGGAATTCAATCCTTTTACACGCCGTTGATTCAAAAAGACTCAAATGGAAATATTCATCGACAGTTGAATATTGGATTTGGATTAAAAATTCCAACTGGCAAGTATGCAGAAAGTGCTCATGCCATGTCGAATATGTATCCTGGAACTGGTGCTTTTAATTTTACGCTCTCTGCAAATTATATCTTTCAATCGGGTAAAAATGGAGGTCAAATTGAAGCGTCAAATTCCTATTCTTTACAAAATAAATACGGCTATCAATATGGGAATTCGTCATCGATCGGAGGAACTATTTTTAGAATGTTCAAATTTTCGAAAACCACATTTCGACCGTTCGTTGGATTCCAAGGCAGTTTAATTCTAAAAGATCGAATACATGGCTACACGAGCGGTGAAAGCATGAACAATGGAGAAATCATCAGTGGAAAAATTGGCTTAACGACCATTCGTTCTAACTGGTTTTTATCGCTCTATGGGCAACTCCCAATCTATCAAAACTTAGGAAATGGATCCGTTCAACAAAAAGAACTTGTGTCTATTTCTATCAATTATTTAATTTCTAAAAAACATAAAAAATGACAAAATCAATTTTTGTATTCGCAACTTTAGCAGTAACACTTTTCTCTTGTAAAAAAGAAAAAGAAGAGGAAGTAGTAACAGCAGCAATCACTTTTAATACACCCAGTGCAAATGACACTATTCCTTTTGGAGCTGCAGTGCATTTAACAGGAACGGTATCAGGATCTGCAGAAATACATGGATACACAGTAACTTTTACCAATTTAACAACAGGAAGTGATGTGTTTGCAGAAATCCATGAGGTGCATGCTGCAAACTATGCATTGGATTATTCGTGGACGAATAACGTGGCAGATACATCCGTTCTAAAACTAGTAGTTGACGTTGAAAAAGACCATGACGGCAATATGGAGATGAAAGAGTTAACTATTGTTTGCTTGCCGCAATAAGCAATAAATTCAATTTTATAAGTCCACAGAAATTCGTTTTTGTGGACTTTTTCTTGTCATTGCCCTTGATAAAATGAAGGTATTCCTGCAATCCAAAAGTTTTTTTTAGACACCTGATTTGTATTCTAAGTTGCTTTCATTTTTAAAAGTGACCTTTACTTTATAGAAAAATTTAAAGACAAGACTTTTTCCGATTATATCAACGAAAGTTCGATGAAATTCCAATAACTAAAAACACGAGTGATCCATGTGATGGTGATTATTTTTCTAAGCCAAGTATTGACGATATCGTGGAAAAAGTATATGCTATTATGCAAGAAGTTAATCCTAAGAAATACCCATCCATCTACTAAAATTAGTGGACTGCGTTTCTATGGCTTTCTATTTAAGTTGAAATTTGCTTTGAATTAACGGCAATTAAACAACGAAAAACCCTCCGGTTATTAAACCGATTGCACAAATCACGAGGACGATATACTGCAGAATAGATGGCTTTAGAATTGGCACAAGAGAATCGTCTTCTTGTTTGGAAAGCGCTGCAATAACGAACGTCAGGTAATAATATACGCCAATTCCAGAATTGATAATTGCAAAAATTACCAGCATTGGATAGTCATTGAAGGCAGAAGAGAAAACCATGAACTTTCCGAAGAATCCAGCCATTGGTGGCAAAGCAGCAAGTGAAAATAAACTCAATACCAACATAAATCCTATAAACGAATTTT
>CAIYXD010000523.1 GCA_903930085.1 uncultured Flavobacteriia bacterium | reverse complement strand
GAGGAAAATAGCTTTCTTTGTAACCGAAGTTGCGCCCAAAATAGTACAATAAATGTATTTTTGAATCGCATTTCGGATAGCAGTATTATAGGAAATACGGTTTTAATAACCAAAAGCATTTAAACATGTAGTTTTGGATTGTATTAAAAGCGATGAGAAAGGAATTTAAGCGTAAAGTTGGTTTACAAGGCATGAAAAATACTCTTTTAAAGGAATTCAAGGGAATTCTACTTGCAATAGTACTCGGTTTATTATCCTTGTTAATTTCGGCTTTTACCCCTTCAGCAATAAATAGTATTTTGATCGCATTGATGCTGGGTATTTCTCTTCGCAACCTTTATGAACTTCCAGAACAATTTGAATCTGGCATTTCATTCACAAGTACAAAGTTGCTCGAATTATCGATTGTTTTTTTAGCGTTTAGTATCAACTATTCCCACATTTCCAAAATTGGAATTGGAAGTTTTGTCGCTATTGCATCGGTTTTATTTGTGGTACTGCTTCTAACATTCAGTTTGGCAAAAAAATTCAATTGTCCTGGATCAATTGGCTGGTTAGTTGGTTTTGGAACGGCAATTTGTGGTTCATCTGCTATTGCAGCTTTAGCGCCATCTATTTCAAAAAACAAGGAAGATGTAGCAATTTCCATGGCTGTTGTAAATTTGTATGGAACAATCGGAATGCTTTTTTTACCAATGATTTTGTTGCGGACAAACTTGGATGCTTCCAGTATTGGCTATTTGGTTGGAGGCTCTTTGCATTCGGTTGGAAACGTTGCAGGAGCAGGTTATGCAATTGGACAGGAAGCTGGCGAGGTTGCAATTACCATAAAATTAGCACGCGTGGCACTTTTAACGCCAGGATTGATATTTATTAATTTTCTGATAAATCGAAAAACGGTGAAATCGTGGAAAGATCATTTCAGATTACCTTGGTATTTACTGGCTTTTATTCTGATTACTATTTTAGGCACTGTTGTGAAATTTCCGGATCTATTTGTGCAGACAATGGATACGACTGGTAAAGTTATTTTAACAATAGCAATGGCAGCAATTGGGTTGAAAGTAAGTTTTAAAAAATTGATTCAATCCGGTCAAAAAGGACTTGGTTTTGGACTAGTGATTTTTGCAATTCAAATCGGACTGTTATCCATTTTTCTTTTATTTTAATCCCAAATCCCAAATCCCTCTTTAAAATGAAAGATCCTTTAAAAGAATTAATAGAAGCGGAAAGAAAAGCAGTTATTCTGTTCGATAAAATCGAAGAATTAAACCTTATTCTTCCCGGAAAAACAGAAAATGAACTGAATTCGGAATTATTCGAATTAGCGTTTGAATTGTTCGGTATATCTAAATTCTGGCACAAGCGAATTGTTCGTTCTGGTAAAAATACCTTGCTTCCGTATCGGGAAAACCCACCAAATCTTGTGTTGACTGAAAACGACATACTTTTTTTTGATTTCGGTCCTGTATTCGACGAATGGGAAGCGGATCTTGGCAGAACGTATGTGATTGGGGAAGATCCGTATAAGCTAAAGCTGAAGCGAGATGTGGAAGAAGCTTGGGAAGAAGGAAAGATTTTTTACCACCAAAACAAACAGGATTTGACAGGTGCTGATTTTTACCATTTCACGCAACAATTGGCAGAAAAAAAAGGATGGAAATTTGGCGCAGAGCATTGTGGTCATTTGATTGGAAACTTTCCACATGAAAAAATCGTTGGAGAAGATACTATCAATTATATCCACCACGAAAACCATGAATGGATGCGCAATAAAGATAGATCCGGAAACGAGCGCTTCTGGATTTATGAAATACATTTTGTTGATTCTGAAAAAGAAATTGGCGGGTTTCATGAGCAATTACTGTCGTAAAAGAAGCTGATTTAGCTAAAACCTTTCCGCTTAGCGGACTTTTATACCATAAAAAAAGCTGAACAATTGTCCAGCTTTAAAGTATGTCCTGTCGTTGCCGAATTTAGAAAGGCAAATCATCGTCGTCACTTGCCGTATTTACAGCTGCAGAAGGCGCCGCTGCAATTGGATCAAGATTCATTGCGGAAGGTCCGCCTTGTGGCATTCCCTGTGGTATTCCTTGTCCAACTTTTTCAATTCTCCAAGCTTCCAATGAATTGAAATATTTCACTTCTCCTTGTGGACTTGTCCATTCGCGCCCGCGTAAATTGAAGGAAACTTCAACTTGGTCATTTGGCTGAATTGCATCCAGCATGGAACATTTGTCTTGCGTTGCCTGAAAAGAAATATCCTGAGGATACATGCTAGAAGTTTCTGTTATCACGAATTCTCTTTTCGCAAATTTCTCCGACACTTGAACCGTTGGGTTCAAAACTT
>CAIYXD010000522.1 GCA_903930085.1 uncultured Flavobacteriia bacterium | reverse complement strand
TGTGCATCAATAATTTCAATTTTCTTCATGTTTTCAGTTGAAGTCAATTGAATAGTTGATTTCGCTGGGTTAGGCATTAATAAAACTTCTCCAGAAACCATTTCTGAAAGTCCGATATTAAGACATGCTTCACAGCTTTCAAAACAAACACTTGGTAATACTACATCAGCAGTTACGTTCAAATATCTATTTTCGTAATCATCAACAACTGGATCATTACATGTACCACCGGCAGCTAAGACTTCTTGATCTGTCCAAGTATCTACAGTAAAGATGTATTGGATCGGTCCAACTGGCAATGGAAGAACAACTTCCCAAATATTGCCACCAATATTTGTCATTGGATTACAAGCACCACAAAAACCATTGAATGTCCCATTTACGTATACTCCTGTTGCAATTATATCAGGGTAATTTGACATATTAACACGGAAAGTCACATTTGGGTTTGGTGCAGTAACAACTTGTGTTTTCTCGTAAATAAAACGCCAGTATCCTGGGCCAAAATTGATGTCAGCAACCATCGTATTTCCACCGTTTAGGAAAGAAATAAGGTAGGTAACTGAAGCTGCAGCACCTGCTGGAGAAGCAAGTTCAGCACCATTTATAACTTTTGCTAAACCGATGAATGCACCAACACCATTCAATGTTAATTCACTAGATGCGGAATTATAAGCCCAAGTTGCAGGATTAGATCCGTTGTGCGGAGCAACTGGCGTTCCACATGCGTCTAATGCTGGATTTGGAGGAAGTCCTAATTGCCATTGTTCGATCCAAGTACTGTTATCTTGGTAAGTCATAAACGAACCATTTGCGTTAAACGTAACGGAATCATCAAACAAACACGCACGTGAAGTTAAATCACCTACTTGATTAGACCACCAAGAAATGTCGCCAAGACCTGGACCAACACCTAAAGCTCCCGCTTGGTTAGCCAATTTCCAAGTTCCCTCGATTTGAGCATTCATCATAAATGTCGATGAAATTGCACAAATAATTAAATAAATTTTTTTCATAGTTAAAGAATTTGTTAAATAGTTAAAGTTTTTATGTTAAATAAACAACACGATAAATATAGTACAAAATACTATAAGTGCAAACAAATGAAATTATTTTTTTACATTTTGAACTTAAATAGTTCCTTGGAAACCAGTCTTTCATATTTATTTGTGTCAAACTTATACAATATGGCAGGACGGTGTTTTACATTTTGTTCCTTCTCATTTGTTTTCAGAAAAGGAATTGTTTTAATTTTCTTTCTAAAATTAGCTTTGTTTAATGCTTCGTTGAAAGCGGACTCGTATAAACATTGTAATTCATTCAACGTAAATTTTTCTGGTAATAAATCGAAACAAACCGGTTGTGTTTTTAATTTATGCTGAAGAATCTCTACTGTGGAATCTACAATGGCGTTGTGATCAAATGCTAATTTTTTGATTTTATAAATTGGTATCCAAGCGATTTCGTGTGCCCAAGAGGATGCAATGGCGTTTAATTCATCCATTTGAACCAATGCAAAATATGCACAGGTTATAACTCTTCCCATTGGGTGTCGATCTGGAGCTCCAAACGTTCCGCCTTGGTGAAGTTCTAAGTCTTTCAATTGTGTCAATTCAAATAAAATTCTACTTGCTGCCTGCGGAAGGTCTTCATTCGGGTAAACTAAATCTCCGGGAATTGCCCATTCT
>CAIYXD010000521.1 GCA_903930085.1 uncultured Flavobacteriia bacterium | reverse complement strand
TTCCCCTGTATCATTTTTGCATTTGAAATCGGCTCACCGCCAGACTTTTGAATGTATGCTTCGATTTCCGACAACGATTCAACTGGCATTCGAACCCAAACGATTTCATTTTCAAAAGGCATCAATTTAAATAGATCGCCAAGCGTAATGGCACCTTTGTTTAAGGTAGAACGGATGCCGCCGGTGTTGAATAAACAAAAAATCGGTTCACTCATGCGAACGGTTCGTGTTTGGTTGGTGAAAATCGCATCTGTGAACCAATTTCCTAAATTCGAATTTGGTCGAGCGGAAATAAAATCAACGGATGCATGCGCAATAATCTCACCCATTTCTAGATTCATAGAATCTTTATACGGCTGAATCAAACTATCCAATGAACTGTTTAGAGAAAAGCGCTGATCCACAGCAACCCGCTGCGTTTGCATGGAAATAGCAGAAACAGAAGAGCAGGCCCAAAGACCTGCTCCAATGCTAAATAGTAAGATTGCATTAATTACCCGTTTCATTATTCAATAACGAGCGATTTTTGCGCAATTCCAAATGGCGTTACTGCTTTCACGATATAAGCGCCAGACTCCAAAGCTGCAGTATTTAATTTCACGACAACAAGATTATTCACATCAGAAGATAAAACTACTCTTCCACGAATGTCCATAATTTCATAGCTGGAAATTGTAGTAGCATCCACGTGCAACGTCAATTCACTTCTTGCTGGGTTTGGATACATGATAAATCCTTTCGTTAACAATTCATCAATCGATGCTTCACAACCCAATGTTTCATAAGTCATGTTCGAGAAATTCACGTAACAAACAAAATCTACGCTATCCACAAATGGATTTCTGTTATCCTGCAAAGAATCGATATAATCGTTTCTTGACATTTCCCAACCATTTGGCAAGTCATTAAAGTGCCATTGTTTCAAAATGTATTGATCTTGTCCATAAGGAATAGAAGTACTAATATTGGATGGCAAAGCCCATAAATTACCAGAAACTGTTGTGTAGCAAATTGCTTCATACATCATTGCACGTGCTGCGTCACCTTTGTGTTCGTCTCTTGGCTCAAAAACAGTATTTCCGTTCGCATCCAATCCAATTTTACAATCTAAATAGCCACCAGTTGGTGTTACAACGATTCCCAAAGGATAATTACTTCTCAACGCATTTACCTGGTTTTGATTCGATGGAAATAAATGGTGGTAGTCGTTATATTCCGGTAAACTTTGTGCAGGATTCGTTGGCATCCAACTGTGGCAAAACGTATGCTCTCTGCTGTAACCCGTCGCTGTGAAATCAAACGGTTCAATATAAATCTTGTTTTCACCAGAATAAACACATGTGATCACTCTTCTATCCAAAGTAGTATCTCTCGCAGCAAAATACTTCACCATAAAGTTTCCGTAGTTGCTATAGAATTGCATGTTGTGCGGGTTAACCAAAGAATGTAAATCTGCAACAAAAGTTGAACTTCCTGTTGCAATTCCTGCGTAATAATTTGCTGGTAACATCGTCGCCGGTGTTGAAACATTTCCAGCTAATGGTGTTGTTGTCAAATAATTTCTAAACGTACCTGTTCCGTTGTAAGGGAAAACAGCAAAGTAATACGTTTCTCCTGCTACGATATTATTTGGAACAAAGCTCGTGGAAGTGGAAGAAAGCACTACTTGTGCATCTCCAACAATATCACCACGTTGGTATACTGTTCCATCCGAAGGAATTCCTGTGATTGGTGAACCTTTCTTTCTAAGAACGATATGGCCTTCTGCTCCTGCAGTTGGCGTGAAAGCTCCTGATAATCGGTATGTTTTAACGTTGGAAAAAACCAAATTTGTTGCTTGAAGTGTTGGCTCAGAAGCCAAATTTCCACCAATTCCGTACAAGTTAATTACATACGCAGCCTCGTCTACATCATTACTATTAATCGTAAGAATAGCATTTCTATTTCCCAAAGCGGAAGGCGTGAAATTCACAACTAAATTAGCAGCACTTGCCGCTGCAACGCTTGCAGGAAAAGAAGCTACTGTAAAATCACTTGCATTTGCGCCAGAAATAACGGCACTTGAGATATTCAAAGCATTCGCAGTTCCTTCATTTTCAATGGAGAAAGTAGTTGGCGTCATCGTTGCCAATGGGGAATTCATTATTTGTGTTCCACCAGACAAAATAGTTGTTGCGCCTTGTTTCACGTTAATTTCCTGCTGCGGAGTTGCTGCACCTGCGGCAATACTTACATCATCTAATCCGATATTACCGGAAACTTTAGTAGTATAAATAAAGCGAATGTAACGCGTTGCTGCCAAAGGAGCATCCGTAAACATCGTATAAGAAGCATTTGGTGGCGAAGTAAACGCATGTAACGTTGTCCAAGCTGTTCCAAATTCTGATTCTTCAACGGTAAATGTTCCGCCTGAAAAACCATTTCCAGTCAAATAATACGTTAAATTTCCGGGTGCACTAGCAAAATGAATGATCAAATTATCTCCCGTTGTATCAAACTTCTTTGCGGGAGGTGTATTTCCAGATGCTGAATAAAGATTACTTTCAGATTCTGTCCAACCAACTGGTAAAATAGTTGTGGTAAAACTCCAACTTGTCGGTAAAACCGCTTGAGATTTAACCGAAAAACTGATTAAAACAGCAAGAAGGGATGCGTAAATTACTTTTTTCATGTGTTATTTTTATTTGTTTATTTAAAATTAAATGGCAAGTTTCAGACCTAGATTAAATCTTCTTCCCATGCCGACAAAAACGTTAGCCGTTGCACCATCGAAACCAAGTCCATTTTGTGCATCCGTCATGTATATAGCATTTAAAATGTTCATTACACCGCCATTGATGGTTAAATTACATTTCCACACTTTTAAATCGTAACCAAAATTAAAATCCATCAAACCGTAACTTGGCATTCTCCAGGATTCGCGGTCTTTGTTAACGCCAGTTAAAGCCAACGGATCAAAATTTGCGTAATTTTTATCGAAGTAAGTGTAACGCAATTTAAGGTATAAATTTTTATTTATTTCATAACGAAAAGCACCTCCAAATTGCAATTGCGCAGCATCTCCAACGTGCACATCTTTAGCACTAAAATCTACTGTTGCAACAATATTGTTATCGTTATCTGTAATTGTCACGATACTTCCTGAAATTGTTTTCCAATCTCCGATAGAAGCCAAACCTTCAAACGATAATTTTGAAATAATTTTCCAAGTGAAATCCAGTTCAATTCCCTTGTGCAAAGCATCTAAACCATTGATATTGTAATAATAGGTTCCATCAGCCGTATTTACAGAAGGAGCACTTTGCGGTGGTTTATTTTTCCAAAGGGTGTAATACACATTTAAATTGGAAGAGAATTTTTTACTTTTATAGCCATATCCAACTTCAAATGAACTTACTTTTTGATTTTTAATTTCCAAAAATTGTCGGTTGTTATTATCAAATACGGTATTCATCTTAGGAGCAATATCCAAATAGCCTAAATTCATAAATACATTGTGGTGGGTATTGATATTATAATTTGCCCCACCTTTAATTGTTGCACCCATGTACCATTTTTCATCTGTAGTAGCAAAACGTGCTTCCGCAGAATTGTTGGTGTAAGAAACGCCATCGTAAACAAGTGTATCGCCAAATCCAACAGCTTGCGATAAGGTTGTATCCGCTAAAACCAAATCTTTCTTTTTGAAATAATCCACCCGCTGGTATCCTGTTTGCGAAGCAGATAGAGTTAAGAAAGTACTCCATTTATTTTTTTTGTATTCCACTTGTCCAAAAAGTCCGGCCCATTTCACGAAAGCATCGTTGTAATAAGCAATTTTATCGCCTTCACGTTTCATGGAATAACTTGCATTCCCAATTCCTTTTGGCTGATTTTTATCCGTATTGTCAATCGCATAATCCCCACCCATTAAGTCATATACCGCTTGGTAATGTGAGCCTTTGTAGTAACGCGCATCCAAACCGAACATCGCGGTCAAATTTTTATTGAATTGAAAATTAAATGTCGACAATAAACCAACCCATTTGTGGTCGTTATTTGCTGAACGAAGGTAATTACTGGAAACATGTTCCGTTGTACTGTAAACGTTAGAGTAATTAACTGAATTATAATCATATACTCCCTGCATATCATACAACCCATCTGTTGTATCTCTTGCAGGAGTTGATTTCATGGACGTTCCGCCTCCCTTACCAATAGATAAATAAGCAACTGTTGTCCAATTGATTTTTACCGAAGGATTCCAAGAATGCGTTAAGTTAAATTGCGGCTTATGGAAAAAGTTTACTTTTTCATTGTATTCCTCTCCATTTAACATTCCATAATTTGGATTGTATCGAATTCCTCTTGCGCCTATTGTTGGTGTAGTAAATTGAGAACTACTAACTAGGGCAATGGAATCGAGAGACTTATAGTAATCTACTCCAGATCGCTCCGCCAATCCTTGATCAATTACTGCAATCGGCAAGCGCGTAGTTCTCTGACCGTGCGATTGTGGCGCACCATTTACACCAAGACTGAATAAATGCTTGTTAAATTTCTTTTGAACTTTCAAAAAATAAGACCAACCATCTGTGAAGGTTGCATCCGCATAACTTGAACCCCATTTTCTAGCACCAGCAACTGTTACACCCCAATTACCCTTCAGTAAACCAGTATTATAACCAATTGACGTTTTAAATAATCCGTAATTGTTAACTTCTTGTTTAGCGTAAGTGCTCATTTTAGCATCAATTCCTTTGGTAACAATATTCATTGTTCCACCCACAGAAACGATAGATAATTTGGATGCACCCAAACCTCTTTGAACTTGCATGTAGCGCGTAATATCGCCAATTCCGTCCCAATTACTCCAATAAACCTGACCATTTTCCATGTCGTTTACTGGAACACCGTCAACTAAAACGGCAATGTTTCGCTGATCAAAACCACGAATTGAAACCCGTGCATCACCAGCTCCTCCGCCCTGCTCTGTTGCATATGCTCCAGGAGTGGAATTTAAAAGCATAGGAAGATCCCGAGTACCGAGATCTTCCTGAATTTGTTTCGTTGTTAATTTTGAAAAAGCAATTGGTGTTTCTCTCGATTTTGCAGCTTCCCCTTTTACGACTACCTCATCCAATTCCATCTCTGTGAAGGAAAGTAAAATATCTCTAGAAAGCGGCGAATTACCCACTTTGATCGTTACAAAAAGTGTGTCGTAACCCAAAAAAGTAAACCGCAATTCATGTGTTTTGTTGGCTTCTACCAAAAGAGAATATTTACCATCCACATCGGATTTCGCCTGGATTGAATTATCGCAAAGAACTTTAACTCCAATTATTGTTTCATTCGTTCCATCATCGAAAACCCTACCACTTAATTGAACCTTTTGCTGGGCAATAGATTCAAAAATGACGAACGTCGATAAAATAAACAGCATTAAATTTCTCATAGTACTTTCGTGCTTCTTCAAAAAAAAATCAACTTAATTTATTCAATAATAAGACTTGTTTGGGAAATAGAATTGTTGCTGAAACGAATTTTAACGGCATACATTCCATTGTTTAATTTAGAAGAATCCAATTGGATTTTTTTCGAAAGCACAGTATTCGTTTGACTTAACACAACTTGACCTACCATATTGATTACTTCAACTTGCTCAATGTTTTCGCTTGCATTTACAGCAAATTGTCCTTCATTGGTTGGGTTTGGATAAACCACAAAAGAAACATTCGAATTCAATTCATTAACACCAAGTAAGCAATCACATGTGTGAGATCCTAATCCTGTCCATGTATCTTTTGGTAAAGAATCCCATTCAACAGTAACGATAAATGGATCTGGATTAATAGAAACACCAGCCATTACAGTTGCTTTACGAACCAATGTTTGGTCTTTCGTCCACCAAGCACCAACCGAACCATCGTAAGGAAATTCATCGCTCCAAGATTCAGATGTAGAAATAGATGCATCTCCCGTTTTTGCAAAAATATCTATGATTACAGCATTTTTGAACAAAACAATTGCATCGTTACCATTCATATACGTTGGCGCTGGATAAACACCATCCAACTGATCTGCCATAGCTTGTAAAGCTGGCGAACAAGCTGGTGAAGATGGACTTGTAGAAGTTTGGCCATTTGTAATAACAAAAGTTGAATATGGCGCAACGCTTCCTGTCAAACTCAAAATCCCTCCTGAAGCAGATGTTGCTTGCCCGTTTGAAAATCGCTCGATTCGGTAACCTGTTAAATTGATTGTGGCACTTGTTGGATTGTAAAGCTCTAATGCCTTATCATTTCCAGAACCTTCAACATATTCTGAAATAAAAAGATCAGAACAGTTTTGCGCGAAGGAAGTTCCAAGCGCCATTACACTAACAAAAAGTAAAGTTTTTTTCATGGGATTCAATTTATGATTAATTTAAGAAATTACGGATTTTGAACAATGAAATTGGAAGGATGTACCAGCAAGCAAGAACTTGTGGTGAAAGTTTGAGAAAATTACCCAACTAAAACTCCTAACGATGAAAGACACTATTTTTTCATTTCACTTGTTATATTCTTCTATGGTTTCTGTCTAAAACGCTCAACATCAAGGATGACATAGAAAAATTCGAAACAAATTTACTATATTTTTAAACTACTTGCGTTATTTAATTATTAACATTCTGAAAAGGTTTTTAACGATTGATTAGATATAAAATACATACAAACCATTCAGAATCGAAGAAAATCTATACTTTAGAGCTAAATTTTTAAAACCATGAGATTAAAACATTTCGCAGTTTTTGCGCTTATTTTACTAGGATACAATAGCTTAATAGCGCAAGAAATTACCGTAGAAAAAATCTGGAAGAAATACGAATTCAGCAGTGCGAACATAGATGGATTCCGATCCATGAAGGATGGCGCGCATTATTCCAAACTTTCAGAGGTGGAAGGGAAACAAATCATTACAAAACATTCTATTGTTGATGCCTCCGCGAAAAGTACTGTTTTGGTTCCATCTGAGAAATTGGTGTACCAGGATAAAACAATAACAATTGATGATTATTTCTTCAACGAGGACGAAACAAAAATTTTATTCACAACCAACACAACTCCGCTTTATAGAAGAAGTTTTTCCGCAATATATTATTTGTACGACTTAAAAACCGGAAAAGTTCAATCGTTGGATGATGCCCACCAACCGCAAACTTTAGCGGAATATTCTCCTGACGGTCAGCAGGTTTCGTATATTTATAAAAATGATATTTTCATCAAGAATCTTGAAACAGGAAAAGTTTCTAAGGTAACTGAAAATGGAAAAGCTAACAAAATTATCAACGGAACAACGGATTGGGTGTATGAGGAAGAATTTGCCATTACAAAAGCGTATGGTTGGTCACCAGACAGCAAACACATTGCCTACCTGCGCTTCGATGAACGAGAAGTAAAAGAATTTTCGCTGACGTATTACAAAGATCTTTATCCAGATTTGTACACGTTTAAATACCCAAAAGCAGGAGAAGCAAATAGCAAGGTTACAGCGCATATTCTGACCGTTAAAAGCGGTAAAACTTCCACTATCGATTTGGGAGAATACGAATACATTCCAAGAATGGAATGGTCAGGATCTGCCAACAAATTAATCCTTCAAACGCTTAATCGCCACCAAAACCATTTGAAATACCATATGGTAGATGTAATGGATAAGAAAATACAACATAAAATCTTCTTTGAAGAGCAATCCAAAACGTATGTGGAAATCGACAACAACTTACTT
>CAIYXD010000520.1 GCA_903930085.1 uncultured Flavobacteriia bacterium | reverse complement strand
CTTATATAACATTTCTTGTTATGATAAAAAAACCAATAAACTAAAAACATTGTTTATTGGTACAAGTAATAACACTGCTACATTCGTTTTAACAAATGCTGCAGGTTGTGATTCATTGGTAACATTAGATTTAACTATTAATGTTTCACCTACGGCGGTTGCGACAGATAACGGAGATGCTACAATTACAGCATCTACTGGTACAACTTACGAATGGATTGATTGTGGAACTGGATTAGCAATTGCTGGTGCAACTTCACAAACATATACAGTAACAGCTAACGGTTCGTATTCGGTTGTAGTAAGCAATGGAACATGTACTGATACTTCTGATTGTGTAGTTATTGATTACATGAACGTTTCAGAAATGTCTTTAGATGTAATTAGCTTATATCCTAATCCAACAAGAGATAATGTAACTGTAACAATGTCTAGTGCGTCTGCTTCAATCGAAATTATCGATGCACAAGGTAAATTGTTAAGAGCTACTCAAGTTGTTAATGGAGATAAAATTGACTTATCAACTTACGAAACTGGAATGTACATATTCAGAGTTAAAACTGAAAACGGTACTTCTATCTTCAGAGTTTCTAAAAACTAATTTCAGAATACATAATTTAAAAGGCTGTCCAATGGGCGGCCTTTTTTGGTTTAATAAAATACCAGACACATCGTTTTTGTAAAATGCGCAACTTGGTCTTTTTAATTAAGGTTGGGGCTATGCTGTTTCGTGTTTTAAAATGTGTCCCATTAAAAAGCTATAGGGAAAATTAAAAGTGGTTTTAACCATTTGTTTCTACCTTGAATATAAAATACGATTTTTAAAGCAACCCTTTCGCTCGAAAAAACAAAAGCTTTATAACTTTATATTGGAAACCAGCTGATTCATTGGTATTTGCATCTACGAAAAGGGTTCGCGCAAATGTTGGGGTCATTGCAAGATTCATAGAATTTTCTTTTAAAAAAGAAGTGCTTCCTGGGTTAAAAAATAATGAAGCGCCGTCAATTGGCAAAGCAGTTCCAGCCCCACCCATTCCTTGTTGCTTCTGACCTTGGAAATTAACTTGGAATCCTTGGGAAAAAGCAACATGATTGAACAGCAAAATAAACAGTGTAAAAAGTAATTTTTGCATGAACGAATGTAGTAAAAAATACAAATAATCTCCTATTTATGTTTTTTTATTCAAAATTTTCAAAGAAATAGAAAATGATAAATCCTTTTAGTAAGCCTTCTCGTGCTAATCAATGGCAAGCTTTCTAAACATTTATATATTAATTTTGATTTAAACTAAAATTAACCGAATTTCACAGCTCAATTACTATAAAATTAATATGAAAAAATTAAATTTTAAATCGTCATTATTGCTTCTTGCAGCATTCCTGTCGACGAATGCATACGCACAGTTGCCAATGACCCGCTCTATTTTCTCAGCACCCCTAGTTCCAATAACAGTTCTTGGAGGTGCAACAGCTTCTACTGCTGTAGGGGATGACGTTATACAAACTGCACTCCCAGTTGGATTCAGTTTTAACTACTTGGGTACAGGTTATACAACTTTTTCTGTATGTTCCAATGGATGGTTGAGTTTTACTGCAACTGCACAAACAGCAACGAACACCAATCTTTTTACTGTAACTGCTCCGGGGGCAGTATTGGCCCCTTGGTGGGAGGACCTCACAACTTCTGAAATATTGTATCAGACAAGTGGCCCTCCCG
>CAIYXD010000519.1 GCA_903930085.1 uncultured Flavobacteriia bacterium | reverse complement strand
GAACTTCGGTTTCCGCTAAAAAAACCGGGTGGTCTTTATTAACCTCAGAATCTTCCGTTACGTCGCCCTCTATTTCTTGGTAAACGCCAGTAGAACTAGTGAAAATAACCTTACAGGTAGGTGGGAATTGTTGTAGAATGGATGCGATTTGTTTCGGGTAATTTTCAGATTTAGAAGGAGGGAAATTTAGAATTAAAAAATCAACATCTGCGCTCCAATCTGGCATGCTGTCTGCCGAAGTTCCATCATACAGAAACGGAAGTATTCCTGCATTTTCCAAAATAGAAAGCTTTGCAGGATTGGTCGTTGAGCCAAAAACAACATGCTTTTGCTGTAGTAATTTTTTAGCAAGCGGCATTCCCAGCCAACCACATCCAATTAGTGCAATTTTAACCATTTCTCAAAGTTAAGAAGAAGGCTTAAAAATACTTTTATTTATCGCAATTAATAGAACTTTATTACTAAAATTAATTTAGCTTTAACTAAAGTTTTGAAGCATAGAAAGGATTTAATTCCTTTTGAAAGAAATGAAAAGAATAATTACAGAATTGAATTTCAATAAAAGATTAAACACCAACAAATTGGACGATGAGCACAAATCTACAGATAAAATCTTTTGACGAATACAAAGAAAAATATGCTAAAAGCATAGCTGATCCAGAAGGGTTTTGGAGTGAAGTGGCAGAAAACTTTCACTGGCAAAAAAAGTGGGACAATGTTTTGGAATGGAATTTTGATGAACCAAAAATTGAATGGTTTAAGGGCGCTAAGTTAAATATTACTGAAAATGCCTTAGACCGTCATTTAGCTGAAAGAGGTGATAAAATAGCTTTGATTTGGGAACCAAATGATCCGAAGGAGCAATTTGTGCGCTACACCTACAGAGAACTTTACGAACAGGTGTGTCAATTTTCGAATGCTTTAAAGACAAAAGGAATAAAAAAAGGTGACCGCGTCTGCATTTATATGCCTATGGTTCCGGAATTGACAATTGCAGTTTTAGCATGCGCACGAATTGGTGCGATACATTCTGTTATTTTCGCAGGTTTCTCCGCTACGGCAGTTGCGGATCGTGTAAACGATGCACAGGCAAAAATGATAATTACTGCTGACGGGCTCAACCGTGGGGCAAAACAGATTCCATTGAAACGTGTAATTGATGAAGCATTGGAAACGTGCACTTCCGTCGACAGTGTAATCGTATACGATTGTTTGGGTTGGGATGCTACCATGGTGAAAAACCGCGATTACTGGTGGCACGACCTAGTGAAAGACGAGTCAACAGTTTGTCCTGCCGAAACAATGGATGCAGAAGATATGTTGTTTATATTGTATACTTCAGGTTCCACTGGGAAACCTAAAGGAGTTGTGCATACCTGCGGCGGTTATATGGTATATACGGCATATACGTTTCAAAATGTATTTCAGTACCAAGAATCCGATATCTATTGGTGTACAGCAGATATTGGTTGGATTACCGGGCATTCGTATATTGTATACGGGCCTTTGATTTCCGGTGCAACAACCGTGATGTTTGAAGGAATCCCAACGTATCCGGACGCTGGAAGGTTTTGGCAGATTATTGACAAACACGGTGTGAATCAATTTTTGACTGCGCCAACTGCGATTCGATCGTTAATGGCCTATGGAGAGGATCATGTTCTTTCTTATAGTTTAGATTCCTTAAAAATATTAAGTTCTGTTGGCGAACCAATCAACGAGGAAGCTTGGAAATGGTATTATTTACACGTTGGGAAGGAACGATGTCCGGTAGCTGATAGTTGGTGGCAAACGGAAACCGGTGGTATAATGATTTCAGGAATTGGGAATTTATCCCCGATGAAACCAACATTTGCAGGTTATCCAATGCCTGGAATTCAGCCCGTATTATTAGATCAGGAAGGGAATGAAATTACTGCAGCAAATGTAGAAGGTTACTTATGCATAAAAGCGCCATGGCCTTCGATAATTCGCACTACTTATGGCGATCACGAACGTTGCAGAATTAATTATTTCTCGCATTACAAAGGCTATTATTTCACCGGTGACGGTGCAAAAAGAGATGAAAATGGTATGTATCGAATTATCGGTAGAATTGATGATGTAATCAACGTTTCAGGTCACCGATTTGGAACAGCAGAAATTGAAAATGCCATCAACACCAATAAAAACGTGATTGAATCTGCCGT
>CAIYXD010000518.1 GCA_903930085.1 uncultured Flavobacteriia bacterium | reverse complement strand
TCGAATACCAACCGACCCGTCTTTCGCTAATACGGATGGCGCTAAACCTTTTGCAGAAGGATAGTTTAGCGTTATTGGATTCTCAGCGATTTCAAGCAGTTCATAACAGATTTCGTTAAATTCAGGCACGTATTTTTCGAGCATTGCAATACTATCCATCAATACGATAAAACTCTTGTCGGTTGGCCGATTCTTTAGATCCAATATTTTTTGACAAGCTGCTTCGTTTGTTGCATCGCATCCAATTCCCCAAATTGTATCTGTTGGATAAAGGATTGTTCCGCCGTTTTTTAGTACTTCTATTGTTTGATCGATATTCATGGCTGAAATTTAAGCTAAACGATATTGTAATTCTGCAAACAAAATTAAGTCTATTAGTTGAACATGTAGATTCTTTGTCGAAATAAATAATCCCATGTATATAGTTTTTTTACTCTTGATAAAAAGCGCAGCAATAACTCCCTTACTCCAATAAATCAGGTCTTCTTTCTTGCGTTCTTTTCAACGCTTGTTCTTCTCGCCAAACTTCAATTTTAGCAAAATCGCCAGATAAGAGAACTTCCGGAACTTTCATTCCCTTAAATTCTGGAGGTCGAGTATAAACTGGAGGAGACAATAAGCCATCCTGAAAACTATCGGTTAGCGCGGAAGTTTCATCGTTTAATACGCCTGGAATCAAACGAACGACAGCATCTACAACAACTGCGGCTGCCAATTCTCCACCAGAAAGCACATAAGAGCCAATGGAGATTTCTTGTGTAATGTATTTCTCTCGAATCCGCTCGTCCACACCTTTGTAGTGTCCACAAAGAATCATAATATTTTCTAAAAGCGATAATTGGTTGCACGCGCTTTGCTCAAATAGTTCGCCATCTGGTGTCATGTAAATGATTGCATCGTAGTTGCGTTCTGCCTGCAATTTTTCAATTAATGCAGCGATTGGCTCAATCGACATAACCATTCCTGCACCGCCACCATATTGGTAATCGTCCACATTTTTATGCTTATTTGCAGCATAGTCGCGGATGTTGTGCACCAAAATTTCAACATGGCCTTTATCTTGTGCACGTTGCATAATAGAGGCTGAAAAAGGGCTTTCCAGTAATTGAGGGAGAACAGTAAGGATATCAATACGCATGCTGCAAATTTAAGAAATTCGCGGATTGTATGTGCCAAAGTTCTAAATATTTGAAAATTACAAGCGCGAAAGCGAAATAAAACAGATTTGCTTATTTTAGTCGAATGGTTCGTTCTTATTTAAAATTTAGCAGCGTGTTTAAAGGAGTTTTTCTTGCAGCTTGCGCCCTGTTCTTTGTTCCTTTTTCCAACGCCCAATGGTCGGAAAATACTTCTCCGAGTTATACGGAATTAATTGCTTATTTTCAGAAGTTGGATCAACAGCACACTGAAATAGAACTCTATGCGATGGGGAATTCAGATTACGGTTTACCAATTTATGTGTGCATTGTAAATGGCGCGCAAGATTCCCTGAAAACATTTGAAAAAGCTAGAAAGGAAACCACTATTTTAATTAATAATGCTATTCATGCCGGCGAACCGGATGGAATTAATGCGTGTTTAATCTGGTTGGATACGTGGATTAAAAATGGGAAAAAGACAAAAGATTTGCCACTAATTGCTATTATTCCAGCCTACAATGTTGGAGGAATGCTGAACCGCGGAAGCAATAGTCGCGCAAATCAGGATGGACCTTTAGAATATGGATTTCGTGGAAATGCACAAAATTTGGATTTAAACCGGGATTTTATCAAAATGGACGCGGAAAACACCTTCACTTTTGTGAAGATTTACCAAGGTTTGGACCCCGATTTTTTTGTGGATACGCATGTTTCCAATGGTGCGGATTACCAGTATACGCTGACTTATATTGCTTCACTCAAAGAAAGAATGGCTCCAAGTATGCGCAAGTTAACATATGATGAAATGCTCCCGAATCTTACCGCAAAACTGAAATCGAAAGGAACGGATTTGTTTCCGTATGTGGAATTGGTGAAAGAAACTCCAGAGGATGGCATCCACGCATTCAACGATCTTCCGCGCTATGCGATGGGCTATGCCGCCCTATTTGACGCAGTGAGTATAACCGTTGAAACGCATATGTTGAAGCCATTTCCGCAGCGCGTGAAAGCAACCCACGATTTGATTGCAGAACTGGTTATATGGATGGGAAAGAATGAAAAAACAATTGAACTTGCACGCGAAAATGCAAGAGATTTCCGCCAAAAACAAACGGTTTTTTCCTTTCAATACGAAATGACAGAAAAAAAGGATTCTATTTATTTTAAAGGATTTGAACACAGTCATCCGCTTAGTTTGGTAACTGG
>CAIYXD010000517.1 GCA_903930085.1 uncultured Flavobacteriia bacterium | reverse complement strand
GTTTACGATGTCAGGATTTAATCCCAATTCTCGAATAACCGCTAATGATTGTGATGCAAAGGCCTCATTCAATTCGATTAAATCAATATCTTTTAATTCCAATCCAGCTTGTTTCAAGGCTTTTGGAATTGCTTTTACAGGTCCAATTCCCATAATTCTTGGTTCAACTCCAGCAGAGGCGAAATTCACCAAACGCGCAATAGGAGTGAGGTTTAATTCTTTTACCATTTCTTCACTCATGATTAAAACGAATGCTGCACCATCACTCATTTGCGAAGAATTTCCAGCGGTTACACTTCCATCGGCAGCGAATACTGGTCGCAATCCTGCTAATACTTCTACAGAAGTTCCTGCTCTTGGGCCTTCATCTTTATTAACTATATATGATTTAGTTTCCTTTTTTCCATTTTCATTGATGAAAGTCTGTTCAATGGTAATCGGAACAATTTGTTTGTCAAATTTACCTTCAGATTGCGCTTTTAAGGCTTTCATATGTGAATTAAATGCAAATTCATCCTGATCTTCACGCGATATATTATATTGTTGGGCAACTGCTTCGGCTGTTAATCCCATTCCCCAATAATAATCTTCGTTTCCAGCTTTTGCAACAGCATAATCAGGAGTGGGTTTGTAACCTCCCATCGGAATAAAACTCATACTTTCAGCGCCACCTGCAATGATACAATCGGCCATTCCGGATTGAATTTTTGCGGTTGCCATTCCGATAGTTTCTAATCCCGAAGCACAATATCTATTAACGGTTACGCCTGGAACGTCTTCGATTTTTAATCCCATTAAGGAAATTAATCGTCCCATATTTAATCCTTGTTCGGCTTCTGGCATGGCATTTCCAACCATTACATCATCAATTCTTCTTTTGTCAAAATCGGGCAATTCATTCATCATAAACTGAATCGTTTCTGCCGCCAATTCATCAGGGCGCTTGAATCTAAATACGCCTTTTGGTGCTTTCCCAACGGCAGTTCTGTATGCTTTTACGATATAGGCTGTTTTCATTTTTTTGTAAATAATAGAAGAAAGAAGAAAGAGAAAAAGACTATTGTTGTTGACCTCATCTTTCTTGCTTCTAACCTCTTGGTTCTTGTAATTTAATTTCTTAGCGGTTTTCCTTTGGTCAGCATAAACTGAATTCTTTCTAATGTTTTTCTTTCCGTGCAAAGCGATAAAAAAGCTTCTCTTTCGATATCCAATAAATATTGTTCGGATACCAATGTCGGTTCGGATAAATCGCCACCAGCCATTACATATGCTAATTTATTTGCAATTTTTTTATCATGTTCAGAGATGTATTTACCCGCTTCCATTTGGTCGGTTCCAACTAAGAACATTCCCAATGCTTGTTTTCCTAAAACTTTCACATCGTTTCTGCGTATTGGTTGGGTGTAACCAGCTTCCGCCATTAATAAAGCGTATTTTTTGGCTTCAGCTATTTGGCGGTCTTTATTTACAACAATTATATCTTTTCCATGTTGTAATAGTCCTGTATCAAAAGCTTCGTATCCTGAAGTTGAAACTTTTGCCATTGCTATAGTTAAAAAATATTCTTGCAACACATTCAGTTCGACATCATTTTTATGAAATAAGTCAGAAGCTCTCATAGCCAATTCTTTTGAACCACCACCGCCTGGTATTACACCAACACCAAATTCCACTAATCCCATGTAGGTTTCTGCAGCTGCGACTACTTTATCAGCGTGAAGACTCATTTCGCAACCACCACCAAATGTCATTCCGTGAGGCGCTACTATTACAGGAATTCCAGAATAACGAACACGCATCATCGTGTCTTGAAATAGTTTGATAGCCATATTCAATTCGTCATATTCTTGTTCGACAGCCATCATAAAAATCATTCCGATATTGGCACCAACAGAAAAATTCGCTCCTTGGTTTCCAATAACTAACCCTTGATATTCTTTTTCGGATAAGTCAATTGCTTTGTTGATGGCTTGTAAAACGTCACCACCAATGGTATTCATTTTCGATTGGAATTCTAAATTCAAAATTCCATCACCCAAATCTTGAATAATGGCACCGCTGTTGCTCCATACTTTTTTGCTTTCGCGAATGTTGTTCAGGATGATAAAGGCATCTTGACCGGGAACTTTTGTCTGAGTTTTATTTGGAATAGCATAAAAATAAGTAGCTCCTTCTTTAATGGTATAAAAACTGGCACTTCCTGACGCTAACATTTCGGTTACCCATGATGCAGGTTCAAGACCTTCAGCTTTCATCATTTCGATTCCCTTTTCAACACCAATGGCATCCCAAATTTCGAAAGGACCATTTTCCCAACCGAAACCGGCTTTCATTGCATCGTCTATTTTGTATAATTCATCTGAAATTTCTGGGATTCTATTAGAAACGTAAGCAAACATGCCCGCAAAACTTTTTCGGTAGAATTC
>CAIYXD010000516.1 GCA_903930085.1 uncultured Flavobacteriia bacterium | reverse complement strand
ATTGGAAGAAGATGTGCGGGATCGTTTTCTTGCTTCGCTTTCCTCCAAAGAAATTGCAGGCCAACTTGAAAATCTTGACTCGGATGATGCTGCCGATATCCTTGGAGAACTTTCCGACGAACAAATTCAGGAAGTTATCTCCCACATGGAAGACGACGAAGCAGCAGAAGATATTGTTGATCTCTTAAACTACGACGAGGACACTGCGGGTGGTTTGATGCAAAAGGAGTTTATTCAAGCTAAACTTGATTGGCCGGTAAATCGTTGTTTGGTTGAACTTCGCAGACAAGCAGAGGACGTTGAAAAAGTGTATACGATATATGTGGTGGATGACTTCAATAAGTTAGTTGGTGTGCTTTCATTGAAACGTTTACTTTTTGCTAGTCCAAAAACAAAAATCATTGATTTATACCAAGGGAAAAATATTATTTCTGTTAAAACGAGCGATGACAATGAAGAAGTTGCCAAAGTAATGGAAAAATACGATTTGGTTTCTGTTCCTGTTGTGGATCTTCAAAACAAATTAGTTGGTCGAATTACCTTGGATGATGTTGTTGATGTAATCAAAGAGGAAGCAGATAAAGATTTTCAATTAGCATCCGGTATTTCGGAGAGAATTGAATCCAACGCAAGTGTATGGAGAATTTCTCGTGCACGTTTACCATGGTTATTGATTGGAATGCTCGGTGGAATTTTAGGCGCGCAAGTAATTTCCGGATTTGAAGTTGGGATTACACAAGTACCAGCCTTGGCATTTTTTATTCCGCTAATTACTGCAATGGGTGGAAATGTTGGTGTACAATCTTCAGCAATTGTGGTGCAATCTTTAGCTAAAGGCAATAAACAATTTGGCAGCATCCTTTCAAAACTTTCAAAAGAAGCACTGGTCGGACTGGTAAATGGACTATTTCTTGCGCTAATAATTTATGGTATTGCTACATTTTTTGAAAATTCTACATTAGGACTAGTTGTGAGTATTTCCTTGTTTACTGTAATTATTTTTGCTGCAATTTTCGGAACGCTGATTCCATTGATTTTAGATAAATACAACATTGACCCTGCACTTGCAACCGGTCCATTTGTTACAACTTTAAATGATGTTCTTGGTTTGTTCATTTATTTCACTGTTGGGATGCTTCTGTACCATATTTAGCAAGGCAATGTGTCAATTAACTTATAGTTAATTAAATGATTATAAATAATTACATCTAACTTTTTCAATTTTACACCTAACATTTTTCAGTCCAAAATTTACCTTAAATGACAATTTTAGATGAATCAATGACTTTTTATTTATATTTACAAAAATTTAAAAAATGTAAGCTGTTAATTTTAATTTAAAAAAATTACTCTTTATGAACAAATTGCTAACAATTATCGCCGTTTTGAATTCATTACTGGCTATTGCTCAAACAGCTGATTTTACTGCTAGTCCAACAACTATTTGTTCGGGCGGGCAAATACAATTTTTTGATGCATCGGTCGGAGCACAAAGCTATTCATGGACTTTTGCAGGTGGTTCTCCAGTAACATCCAATCAAACAAATCCTGTAGTTACTTATTCTACGCCAGGTGTATACGATGTGCAATTAACAATTACAAATGGTGTTAATTTGTTTGTTGAATTAAAAGTTGGTTTTGTGACTATTGTCGATAACACTTCAATTTCATTAACTTCCGCTCCTGGCTCTGCGAATCAATCACTTTGTATCAACACGCCATTGCTAGATTCAATTTCCTATTCTGTTATTGCAGCACAAACTGTTTCTTTTGTAGGTTTACCAGCAGGAGTTATCGGTTCTTATTCTGTAAATGATTCAGGTGTTGTTGTAACAATTGACGGAACGCCAACTGTAAGTGGTGTATTTAATTACACAGTTCAAACAGGAGGTTCTTTCTGTACTCCTCAAACAACAACAGGAACAATAACGGTTGGAGCCTTACAAACATTGACATTAACTTCTGGAATTGGAACGGATGCGGCAATCGTTTGCGAAAATGCTTCAATATCTCCAATAACTTATGCAGCAGGCGGAAGCGCAACAAACGCATCTGTCGTCGGACTGCCCAATGGTTTAGTTGGGAATTTTAGCGCT
>CAIYXD010000515.1 GCA_903930085.1 uncultured Flavobacteriia bacterium | reverse complement strand
AGTGGGATTTTTCAATTGCTCCGAACCGAAAGAAATTTTGCAATTCAATTTTCGGCAGTGATTCTTGTCGTACTTGCGGGTTTTTACTTCTCCATTACAATTTCGGAATGGCTAATAATTCTCTCCATTTCTGCGCTTGTACTTACTTTGGAAGCACTTAATTCAGCAATTGAAAAGGTGTGTGATTTATACTCAACTGAAAACGACGCAAGAATCAAATTAATTAAGGATATTGCAGCTGCAGCAGTCTTGATTTCTGCAATTTTTGCTGCGATTATTGGGATTATTGTATTTGGAAAGTATTTTTGAAAGCAACTACAGCTTTTCTTTTTTTAACCATTTTTCTTTTAATTTTTTCATTGCATAATGGGCAAAAAGACTAGATCCTGTCCCAATTAGTGCGCCAATCAAAACGTCACTTGGATAGTGAACGCCTAAGTACATCCGAGAAAATCCAACGCCGCTTGCCCACAAATAAGCGGGAGCTATAACGTACCATTTTGGATATTCCAAACTAATGGAAGTTGCTGTAGCAAATGCCATGGAAGTGTGCCCAGATGGAAAAGAATAGGAACCTGCGGCTGCATGTTTCTGAATATCATTCGGATACGTTACAAATGGTCTTTCGCGCTCGATTCCGACCTTCAAACTCAACGTAATTATGCCGCTTACCGCTTGAGCAGAGAGAGATTCCAAACCGTTAAATACCAACTGATTATTTTTTTTAACGATTCCAATGGTAATTAATCCAGCAGGCAAACCTAAAGCAACTGGGGTGTCTGTATTCGTTACAAAACGAAAGAACTTCCCACCATTTTCAGTGTAACTGCCATTGATTTTTTTTAGGAGATTAATATCACCATTTTGAGCGTAGGATGAAAAACCGAATAATAGAAGAATACTGGATAAAAATAAGCGCATAGACTTTGATTCAATACTGCAAATGTAAAGAAATAAACGATTTTGCAGATGTTTTTAGTTCATAACTAGAGCAATTATAAAAAGGCTATTTTACTTTCGACTTTAAAATTTTCTGTCCGGATAATTGGATTTTTTCAAGATTTATTTTTTATCACCATTCTTCTGTTGGATTTTAATTTTATTGTTTATTTTTTGGGTAATTATTTCAGATACATTTGATACAATAAACAGAAATTTAGATTAATCATGAAAATTTTTCTCCTAGCGCTTTTTAGTGTGATAGTAAGTAATGCGAATTGTCAAAATTTCCTGCGTGCCAAATACAATACCTATTTTCCAAATAATAAGTCTATTCAACTCGCAAAATTAGAACGGGAAAAAGATAGTTTGATTAAAGCAAACGACAGTCTTCAAGTAGCGCAGACAATTGCTTTAGATAGAATTAATTTGATGAAAAAAGAATTGGTTAACTTAAAAACAGATTTATTCAGTCACCAAGAAAATTCAAAAAACACATCTGTTGAATTGGAAAACAAGTTAAAGGCTTTAAAAGATTCGATTTCCGACCTATCCTTCCCATTCGTTTCTTGCAAAGAGGAGGTAATTAGTTCCAAAGGAAAGGTTGACCCAATACTTGTGAATACCTGTTTTTGGAGATCCTATAAAATTATCGAAACTGGAACGCCAGATTATAAAGGTCGCTATACATGGGCGACAGAAGTTTTTCTTAAAACTGGCGACACATTGGTCAAAAAAAACCATGTGGAATTATTCAAAACAGAAAAAATCAGTCAATTGGAAAAATTGGTAAACGATCGGTTGTCAGAAGATTTTAGTGCAATGAAAATTAGCGATCCTGAATGTTTTACCCAAAGAAAATATTACCCCACTTTTAAGTTAAAAGATATGCGTTTGGCTTTTAATGACGATTCAGAGATTTCCTTTGAGGTGGGATATGGTTTAACAGATGCTTGTTTTGCACTGAATTTATCCTCAACTAATTTTAAGATTTTAGAATTAAAAGATTATTTTATTGAATAAAAATCCGGTTAAATTTTAAATAGTACAGGGTGATTTCGGCTCTAATTTATTTACAACCAAATTGATTAAACAGTTGATTTAGTTACAATATTCAACTTGATTTGTTAAAATAATTAAAAATTCAGCTGTCCTTAAACTAAATCTTCCTTTATTTTGTTTAAAAAGAAAAAAGTATGGCAACTAAAGAAAAAATTATAAAAGGATATATCGAATTTCAACTCTTAAATGGTAGAAAACCACATTCTGTTTTTGAATTGACTAAAAAATTAAAAATAGAGGAATCCGCCTTTTACGAATTATTTCCAAGTCTGGAAAAATTGCAGCAATCTATTCCGTTAGCGTCGTTGCATAATGCTTTGCACCGTTTAGAGGAGGATGAGCAGTATCCTGCTTTTTCAGCCCGTGAGAAGTTGTTGAGCTTGTTTTTCACCTTGTTCGAAGAATTAAAAGAACAAAGATCTTTTTACCTCTTCAATTATACCGACATCCAAAACGTTGCAGCACAAAGTAAGGATTGGAAACCATTTTTGGCGAAATTGCAAGAAGAGGTAGATTCTCTTTTATCCGAAGCAAAGCAACAGGATGAAATAAAAGACCGCGCTTTCATCGGAGAACATTATGCGAAAGGATACAAACTTATTTTCACCTATATTTTCCGGGTTTGGTTGAAGGATGAATCTTCAGAATTTAGCACAACAGATGCAGCAATTGAGAAAGCGATTAATTTAAGCTTTGATTTGCTAGGCTCCAACCAATTTGATTCTATCCTTGACTTTGGAAAATTTGCATTCAAGACAAAAGTAATGTAATCCAATGTTAGAAGAAGAAACACAAAAATCACTTGACAGTATTCCAACTTCAAAAGTTAAACGCGCTGCAAAAATCATCGGCACAAGTGCGAAAGTTGGGGGTAATTATATAAAATATTTCGCTAAAAAATCAATTAATTCATCTCTTACAAAAGATTCTTTGCACGAAGAAAACGCGAAGGATATTTATAAATCTCTGAGTGAAATGAAAGGCAGCGCTTTGAAAGTTGCACAGATGATGAGTATGGACAATTCGGCCCTCCCAAAAGCGTATCAAGATAAGTTTTCGATGGCACAATACAATGCACCTCCGCTTTCTTATCCATTGATTTTAAAAACATTTCAGCAATTTTTCGGTAAAAAACCCTTAGATATTTTTGAGGAATTTTCCAAATCAGCTGTGCATGCTGCAAGCATAGGACAAGTGCATAGAGCTCGAATCGGGTTGCAGTCTTTTGCAGTGAAAATTCAATATCCTGGTGTTGCCGATGCTATTAGTTCGGATTTAAAATTGGTAAAACCTTTAGCTTCTCAATTGTTAAACATGAAGGCTTCAGAGATGAAGATCTACATGGATGAGGTGGAATCCAAATTATTGGAAGAAACGGATTATGAACTAGAATTGCGCAGAGCTGTCGAGATAACAAGCGCATCTTCCGAAATTAGAAATGTACGTTTTCCGAAATACTATCCTGAATTTTCGAATAAGCGAATTTTAACAATGGATTGGATGGAGGGTGCAATGTTTCCTGAATTTTTAAAAAGCAATCCTTCGCAAGAGGTCCGCAACAAAATCGGTCAAGCAATGTGGGACTTTTTCCTTTTTCAAATGACCGTTCTCAATCGTGTGCATGCCGACCCGCATCCAGGAAATTTCATTGTTAACAGCGAAAATGAACTTTGTGTCTTGGATTTTGGATGCGTGAAAGAAATTCCAACAGAATTTTCCCAGCCATATTTTCAATTGTTGCGACCGGAAGTTTTTCAAAATGAAGAACAACTGATTGAATTGTATGAAAAATTAGGATTCTTCAAGCCTAATGATACGCCGAAGCAAAAGGAATTTTTACAAGAAATGATGCAGCAAATGATTAGCCTTTTAGGTAAGCCTTTTCAGAGTGCGTCCTTCGATTTTGGGGACGATGCCTATTTTGCAAAAATTTATGCAATGGGTGAAAACCTTAGTAAGGACAAAGAATTACGAAAAATGAATAATGCGAGGGGTTCGGAACATTCCATTTACATCATGCGCACATTTTTCGGATTGTACTCACTTCTAAACCAATTGAAAGCGAATGTTCAGTTGAATTATCCACTCTTTTAAGTAGATTAAAAAATTGAAAAACCTTTAACATTTCTTTCAATTATTTTTTTTATTATATTTAGGCATGAAAAATTTATTCTTTTTCCTCTTCTTATCGTTTGCATCTTTCGGACAGCAAACAATTAATGGGACACTGCAGCATGGTGGATTGTCGCGCACCTTTATATTGTATGTTCCCGCGAGTTACGCACCTGGAGTCCCGGCGCCATTAGTTTTCAATTTTCATGGATATTCTAGTAATGCGCAAGAACAAATGTTTTACGGAGATTTTCGTCCAATAGCTGATACTGCTGGATTTTTGCTCGTGCACCCTATGGGAACTCTTGACGGATCTAATACTCCTTATTGGAATTCCGGATGGGGTGGAACAGTTGACGATATTGGTTTCACTAGCGCGTTAATTGATTTTATTGCGGCTTCTTATTCTGTGAATTTAGACCGTGTTTTTAGCACTGGGATGTCGAATGGTGGCTTTATGAGTTATACGCTTGCTTGTTCTCTGAGTAATCGTATTGCAGCAATTGCTTCAGTTACTGGAACCATGAATGTGAATCAATCGCTAACGTGCAATGCACAGCATCCAATGCCAGTTTTAGAAATTCACGGTACGGCTGATGCAACGGTTCCGTATGATGGAAATAGTTTTATGGCTGCAATTCCAGATGTATTAAATTATTGGGTAGATTTCAATAATTGTACAACAACACCGCAAATATCTGCTGTTCCAAATTCAAATTTAACAGATGGTTGCACTGCCGTTCATTCTCTTTATGCTTCAGGAAACAATGGCGTTGATGTGGAACATTATAAAGTAATTGCTGGTGGTCATACTTGGCCTGGTTCAGCATTTACTATTGGTGTAACAAACAACGATTTTAGTGCTTCAAAAAAAATATGGGAGTTTTTCATGCAATACGACATCAACGGAAAAATCGGAATGAATACAGTTAGCGAATTAATTGCGGAAGAAATTTCGATTTTCCCAAATCCGACACTGGATAAAATGGTGATTCAAGGATTTTCACAAACCTTAACATCTGAAAATTGTCGTGTTTTTTCCGTCGATGGAAAACAATTTAATATCGGTTTTTTAGATAATAACACATTAGATGCAGGCAACTTAGAGAGTGGAATTTATTTTTTGCGCATTGAAACAAAGGAAGGTTCGGCTGCAGTTCAATTTGTAAAAGGATAATTCCATTTAAATTAGCCTGAGGGAAATTCTTAACCAAAGTAGAATAGTCTTTTTCACTCTTTTCGAATGTCTTTAACAAGAAAAAGCCAATCTTTCGACTGGCTTTTGCAAGGATAAATTAAAAAATAATTTTAATTACCCGTAACCATTACTTTATACGTGGTAAAAAATAAACCTTTTTTAATGGAATAATCTACAGTCGCAACTTTTGTAATTCCACCATTGCTAGCAGCTT
>CAIYXD010000514.1 GCA_903930085.1 uncultured Flavobacteriia bacterium | reverse complement strand
TTCTTAATTTACCTCTTAATCTGAGAAAATAGTTCCTATTTATTTGAATATATTTATACAATTTGCGTTATACATTTTGTGTATTACAAAATGTATAAAAAAATAATAAATAAACCAGAAAATATTAAGTATCTTTGTGGGAATAAGATCAGAAATAATCTTGGATAAAAAAAGAGTAAAACTTTAAATAATCAATATGGAAAAGGAATTAAACCCATTCATAGCAGCTGTATACAAAGACCCATCTCATTTTTGCGATCGAGAAAAAGAAACACAACAACTGATAGAATTTGCCGAAAATGGTACAAATATCACCCTATTTGCCATACGAAGAATGGGTAAAACCGGATTAATTTTGCGTTTTTTTAACGAATTTTTACACAAAAAAGACACTATTTGCATCTATATTGATATACTTTCCACACAAAATTTAGCTGATTTTATTAACCAATTGGCAACAGCAATCTATTCAAAATTCCCAAAAAACAAACAGTTTAGTAAGCAAGTACTGGCGTTTATTCAGCAATTTAGACCAACAATTCGCTTTGATGAGCTATCGGGTAGTCCAACCCTCAGTTTTGATATTGCGAATCCTATTCAGCAGCAACAAACCATTCATTCCTTATTCCAGTTTTTGGATAATCAAAAGATGAAAGTTGTTTTTGCAATTGATGAATTTCAACAAATTTTAGAATACCCAGAAAAAAACATTGAATCCATTTTACGCACGTACATACAGCAACTGAAAAACACCACTTTTATATTCTGCGGCAGTAATCAAAAGATGATGCACGAAATATTTAATTCGAGCAAGCGCCCTTTTTTCGCCAGTTGTTCAACACTGCAACTGGATCATATTCCAGAAAACCTTTATTCAGAATTCATTCTCAGAAAATTCGAGGAAAACAAAAAAACTATCAGTTCGGAATGCATTGCTTTTATTTGTAAATGGACGAAGCTACATACTTTTTATACCCAATATTTCTGTAATATTTTATTTGCTAGAAATAAAAAAAACAACACCTTGGATGATGCATACCTTGCAGCATTGCATATTCTAAAAGTAAGTGAACCCGTTTTTTACCAATACCGAAATTTATTAACGGATGCACAATGGAAGTTATTAAAAGCAATCGCTAAAGCAGAAAAACTAGAACATCCAACTGCAAAAGACTTCATTCAAGAGCATAAATTAGGTACACCATCATTGGTTACGCGAAGCTTACAATCGCTATTGAATAAAGAAATGATATTTTATAATTCTTCCGTTGCAAAACCATATTATGAAGTGTATGACAAATTCTTGATGCGTTGGTTACAAATGCATTAAGCTTAAAATTTTCTTTATAACACTAGATAACTAATTTTAGGAATAATGTAGAATGTCGCGCTAATTTATTAAGTTACTCTATAAAATCTATGCAGACTTTAAATCAAACTTATTGAAACTACTTATTCGTCCATTTAATTGTTTTGCTTAAAAAGCCTACTTTTATTTCTAATCTCAAAGTACTATTAGATGGGAATATTTCAACCTCATACCATTCCTTGCGCTTAAACGAATAGATTTTACCAGTCCATTTTTTACCTTCTTTTTTTAAATCCTTTAAAATAATTTGACCTATTTGTGCACTTTTATTTTCGGAAGATTTAATTCTACCATTCCATTTATTGTTAGTTTGAATGATTTCAATTTTTGTGTTTTCCTCACCTGTATTCCAAATTCCTTCGAGAGAAAATTGCGAAAATAAGGGAGAAGAAGAGAGTAAGATTAAAAATAAAATAAAATTTTTCATATTTTTTTTACGATCCAATATTTATTTCAACTGAAAAGTTATTCATGATTATTAAAGTCTCTTGAAAAATAAAAAATTGAATTATTCTGGAAGAAACAATTACGTGCAAATCGTTTCTTCCGTTACTTTCAATATTTTTCTAACTTCTTCCAATGTTGGAGCTTCTGCGTAGGTCCTCAAAACAGGTTCTGTTCCGGAAGGACGAATCATCAACCAACGGTTATCGTCGAAGAAATATTTGAACCCGTCAATTGTTTTGACCTCTTGCACTTGGTAATCGCCAAACGCTTTGTAATTGTTCGCTTTGCAGTTTGCTATGATTTTTTGCTTCAAATCTTCAGTGATATGCAAGTCGTTGCGTTCGAATTTAAATTCACCAACAATTTCGTAAACTTCCTCAATTAATTCATCCAGAGTTTTTCCGGACTTCGCCATAAATTCCCAAATGATTAATCCCATCCAAATACCATCGCGCTCTGGAATATGGCCTTTTACAGCTATTCCACCTGATTCTTCGCCACCGATCAATACATCGTCTTCCACCATTATTGTTGCGATTTCTTTGAAACCAATTTTTGTGGTTTGTACTTCCAATCCGTAATGCTTGCACATTTTCTCTACTCGCGGCGTTACAGAGAAAGCAATTACCACTTTTCCTGACATTTTTTTGTACTTCACCATGTAGTGAATCAGGAGTAAAATAATATGGTGCGAATCAATAAATTCTCCTTTTCCATTATACAAACCAATTCTATCGGCATCGCCATCGGTTGCCAAAGCACAATCAACGGAGCCGTTTTCTTTGATAAATGCCTCTAATGGTTGTAGATTTTTTGCAATTGGTTCTGGCGCCTGACCATAAAAAGATGGGTTGTGTTCGCAATGCAAGAAGTGTAAATTCGGCAAAATGCGTTTCAAAACATTTTGTCCAGAACCATACATTGCATCGTAAACCAAATTCAATCCGGAATTTTCAATCGCAGCAATGTCGAAACTATTCTTAACGTGCTCAACATACATCGTTTCGATATCCACGATTTCTAATTGACCTGCTGAAATAGCGCTATCTAAAGAAATTGTAGAATAATCTATTGGACAAACAGCTGGAATAATATCTTCCACTTCTTGCACGTGTTCTGGTGCTAAAGGTCCGCCAAAGAAAGCCTTTAATTTATAACCATTGTACGAAGGCGGGTTGTGGCTCGCTGTAAGAATCACTCCAATTTCACTACCAAAGTTTTTTGCAGCGAGAGAAATCATTGGAGTAGAAACATATCCTACGGACATTTTCACGGGGATTCCTTGGCTTAAAAATACTTTCACCGCTACTTCCTGAAACAATTCGCCAGCAAATCGGCAATCGTGACCAATAACAATGCTTGGTTTTTCGTATTTATTTTTCAACCAAACACCTGTGGCATAAGCAACGCGGGCAACGTTTTCCGTTGTAAACTCCTGTGCAATGATTGCCCTCCAACCATCCGTACCAAATTTTATTTTTTCAGCCAATTTAATTTATTTTAAAATCGAACAAATATAGTTAAACTCCAATTTCTAGGGAGAAAATAAAGAAAAATGTGAAGGATGAATTATCACCAGCAACTTACGTTATTTCTACTTTTCGAAAAATTATTTTTGAAACGCTCTGATTGTCTTTTCAATAATCGCAATACACTCCATCAATTCCTCTTCCGTCATTACCAATGGTGGCGCAAATCGAATGATGTTTCCGTGGGTTGGTTTTGCTAGTAAACCGTTTTCTTTCAAGGCTATACATAGATTCCATGCCGTTTTACTGTCTTCCGTATCGTTTACAATTATTGCGTTTAGTAGGCCTTTTCCTCGGACTTTAACAACAAGATCCGTAGTTTCAATTATGCGCTGCATTTCCTTACGAAAAATAGCTCCTAGGCGTCTAGCATTAGATGCAAGATTTTCTTCCAATACAACTTCTAATGCTGCGACTGCAACTTTTGCTGCAATTGGATTTCCACCAAAAGTTGAACCGTGTTGGCCAGGTTTTATAACGAGCATGATCGCGTCATCTGCCAACACAGCAGAAACCGGGTAAACGCCACCGGATAGAGCTTTTCCAAGAATTAAAATATCTGGACGGTTGTACGTATTTTGTTGTTCACACTGATTTTCGCAGGAACAATTTCCGCAAACCGCTAATAAACTTCCTGTTCGTGCAATACCAGTTTGCACCTCATCGGCGATAAAAAGCACTTCGTGTTCCGTGCACAATTCTCTTGCTTTAGTCAAGTAATCTTCTTGCGGAACGTAAACACCTGCTTCACCTTGAATTGGTTCAACAAGGAAACCAGCGATATTTTCAGACAGTATTGCTTTTTCCAACGCTTCGATATCGTCATATGGAATACGAATAAATCCTGGTGTGTAGGGTCCGAAATTTTTATTGGCATCCGGATCATTTGAAAAAGAAATAATAGTAGTTGTTCGTCCGTGAAAATTACCTTCACAGACAATTATTTTAGCATCATTCTCTGGAATTCCTTTTTTCTCGTACGCCCATTTTCGACATAATTTAATAGCCGTTTCCACTGCTTCGGCTCCGGTATTCATTGGCAATACTTTATCGAATCCAAAATATTCCGTTACGTATTTTTCATACAAACCGAGCGTGTCGTTATAAAAAGCCCTAGATGTAAGCGTCAATGTTTGCGCTTGTTCTATCATGGAACCGATAATTTTTGGGTGACAATGTCCTTGATTAACAGCAGAATAAGCGGAAAGAAAGTCAAAATATTTCTTACCTTCCAAATCCCAGACATAAACACCCTTTCCTTTTGCCAAAACGACTGGAAGTGGATGGTAATT
>CAIYXD010000513.1 GCA_903930085.1 uncultured Flavobacteriia bacterium | reverse complement strand
GATCAGAATGGTTGTAGAGCGTATGCTTCTATAATTATGACACAGCCTGACATTCTGGAAATGCCAAATGGCTATTCTCCAAATGGAGATGGTGACAACGATGCGTTTGTTGTGCATGGTATTGAAGCTTACCCAGATAATGAGTTGGTGATTTATAACCGATGGGGAAATATTGTTTATTCGAAAACCAATTATGCAAATGAATGGGATGGCAATAATAAAAGCGGTGAATCCTTGCCAGATGCAACATATTTCGCCATTCTCAGAATTTTTGGAGATAAAGAAATGGTACTCAAAGGATATGTTGATTTACGCAGATAAGAAATCGAAAACTTAATTTTTATACAATGAAAAAGTTACTTATACTAAGCGCAATTTGCATCTTTAGCGCAGCAAATGCGAACGCACAGCAAGACCCGATGGTCAGTCAATATATGTTTAATGGATTGTACCTAAATCCAGCGTATGCAGGTTCCCACGATTATTGGTCTTCCACGCTCACATTCCGAAACCAATGGGTTGGACTAGATGGAGCTCCTGAAACTGCAATTGCTGCAGTTGACGGGCCTATTTCAGCAAAAAACATGGGATTAGGTTTAATATTGCTGCACGATAAAATTGGGGTTACGCGCCAAAACACAGCAATATTAAATTATGCTTATCAATTAAAGTTGAATGAAAACGCAAAATTAGCTCTAGGAATTAATGCAGGCTTTTCCCAATTCAGTGCGAAACTTACCGACTTGACAGTTTGGGATCAAGACCAAGTGTTTGAAAATGACATTACGAGTAAAGTACTGCCAAGACTTGGAGTTGGAGCGTATTATTTCGGGAAGAGACACTATGTTGGTTTTTCCATACCAACACTTTTCGCATACCAGAAAGACTTGGATTTTAATTTCGATTTGAGCAGGGCTTCTTTCTTGCGACGGCACTATCTATTGACTGCCGGATATGTGTTTGACGTAGCAAAAGAGTTGAAGTTAAAACCTTCTGTGTTGTTCAAATATGTCGAAAATGCACCATTGGAAGCCGACATTAATTTGAGTGCGGTGTACCAAGATAAATTTTGGCTTGGCGCCTCCTTTAGAACATATGATGCCGTAGCGGTTATATTGGAATACCAGACAAACTCGTTTTTCAGAGTTGGATACGCCTACGATATAACCGTTTCAAAATTGCGGAAATATTCCAATGGCTCCCATGAAATCATGATTGGAATTGATTTCGGGAAAGAATTGGTTAAAGTGAAATCACCACGTTATTTTTAAAATTCAACAAGATGAAAAATGCAGTACTTCAAACAATGCTAAGCTCCGCACTACTAATAGGATTGGGATCTTGCACAAATTACCACACCCGAAAAGGAAATGACTGTTATGCAAACATATCCTATTCATCGGCAATTAAACACTATGAAAAAGCATTTCGGAAAAGCAATGATCCGGAAATAGCGTTTAAGCTAGCTAATTCTTACCACAAAATAAATATTTTGGACTCCGCAGAATCTCTTTATGATCAGGCTGAAAATGGCGGTAATCGTTCCTCAGAACTTTACCTGGAATACGCTGAAGTATTGATGCAGAATGGCAAACACTCCGAGGCAGCAAAGAAATTGCAAACATATATTCGGATGAATCCTACAGATGCGATGGCAAAAATGCACCTTGCCGCATGCTATTCGATTTCGGAGCGCTACCGCGATACAACGCTATATGTTTTAAAACCAATAAAAGAGGACAAATTCGAGAATACATTTAGTATTATTCCGTACAAAGACGGTGCTGTTTTTGTTGCCGATAAAACAGCAACTTT
>CAIYXD010000512.1 GCA_903930085.1 uncultured Flavobacteriia bacterium | reverse complement strand
GAATGCTAGTGATTCTTTTCGTTGCCTTTATTTTTAGTAAAAATAGAAAAGCGATCAGTTGGCCATTGGTTCTCAAAGGAATTGCCTTGCAAATTATTCTTGCTATTTTAATTCTTAAACTACCATTAATTTCCAGTTTATTTGATTTCTTGGCTAAAGCATTTGCCCGAGTAATTGAATTTGCGCACGATGGAGCAGTATTTTTGTTCGGTCAAGGGGATATGATGCCAAACATGATGAAAAACTTTGCGTTTTGGATTCTACCATCTGTTATCTTCTTTTCTGCACTTTCTAGCTTGTTGTATTACTTCGGAATTCTTCAGTTCGTTGTAAAAGGCATGGCTTGGGTAATGAAGCGTGTTTTAGGGATTTCTGGCGCAGAAAGTGTTGCTGCAGCTGCAAATATTTTTATAGGTCAAACGGAAGCGCCACTTTTGGTTAAACCATATCTTGCCCAAATGACAAAATCAGAAATACTTTGTTTGATGGTTGGCGGAATGGCGACAATCGCAGGAGGTGTTTTGGCTGCAGTCATTGGAATATTGGGTGAAGGGGATGCTGCAAAAGAATTATTTTATGCAAAGCATTTGCTAACGGCTTCAATAATGTCAGCTCCAGCTGCTATCGTTTTCGCTAAAATGCTCGTTCCTGAAACGGAAAAAATTGATGAAAACTTAGAGGTTGCAAAGGATAAAATTGGCGTAAATGCTTTGGAAGCAATTACAAATGGAACGACAGATGGTTTGAAACTTGCTGTAAACGTAGGTGCTATGCTGATCGTTTTTATCAGTTTAATTGCGTTCTGTAATTATTTCCTCGGAAAAATAGGCGATTGGACATCTTTAAACGCCATAATTGTTTCTGGTGGAATGTATACTTCGCTTAGTTTTGAAAGTATTTCCGGCTATTTGCTATCCCCTTTTTCCTGGTTACTTGGTGTTGAATGGCAAGATTGCATGTACTTCGGACAACTTTTAGGTGAAAAAACAATCTTAAACGAATTTATAGCATATCCGCATTTGGGAATGATTCAAGATGAATTATCGCAAAAGACTATCATCATGAGCACTTATGTTTTATGTGGATTTGCGAATATTGCCTCAATTGGAATTCAAGTTGGTGGTATTGGTATTCTCGTTCCAGAAAAAAAATCAATTCTTGCTAAATATGGCATGCTTGCTTTACTTGGCGGAACATTGGCTTGCATGTCGACAGCAGTATTGGCTGGAATGCTCTATTAATTATTTAAACATTTCCTCCAACCAAATTTATGAATCTAGAGGATGAACTATTTTCAATTGATTCGAACGAAGAATTTACGAAAACAGCATTAAAAGTTTACGAATTTCAGCTTGAAAATTGCACTGTATATCGGGAATTTGTAGAAAATCTAAATCGAAATCATCCCAAAAGTATCCGTGAAATACCATTTCTCCCAATTTCTTTTTTTAAGACGCATTTGGTGACACAGTCTAATTTCACATATTTCGAAGCAACCTTCCTCAGTAGTGGCACAACTAGTTCTGAGCGCAGCAAACATTTAATTCCGTCACTTGGAATTTACCAGCGGGCCTTCACGCAAATTTACACTTCCAAAATTGGTGATCCAACGGAGCAAGTTATTCTTGCATTGTTGCCAAATTATATAGAACAAGGCAGTTCAAGTCTCGTATTTATGGTGCAAAACCTTATTGAGCAATCCAAAAATCCATCCTCTGGTTTTATGCTTAACGAACCAGAAAAAATTAAAACCGCATACGACCGAGCAATTCTTGAAGGAAAAAAAGTTGTACTTTTTGGTGTTACCTACGCTTTACTCGATCTTGCAAAAAAAAATATAGACCTTTCTGAAGCAATAATAATCGAAACAGGAGGAATGAAGGGCAGACGAAAGGAAATTAGCAAAGAAGAATTGCACCAAGAGTTAAAACGTGGATTAGGTGCATTTAGAATTAGCTCAGAATATGGGATGACAGAACTTCTTTCTCAAGCCTATAGCAATAAAGACGGACTTTTCTCCTTACCGCCATGGATGAAAATTCTTTGTCGCGACACCAATGATCCTTTCAGTTATGTGGAAAGTGGAAAAACAGGTGGGATTAATGTGATTGATCTAGCAAACTTATATAGCTGTAGTTTTATTGCAACGCAGGACTTAGGGAAAATGG
>CAIYXD010000511.1 GCA_903930085.1 uncultured Flavobacteriia bacterium | reverse complement strand
GGAATAATTTTATCAATATCTGCCTCCGACACTTCGCCGAGTCCGCTGCAATCGGGACAAGCACCATAAGGCGAATTGAAGGAAAACAAACTTGGTTCTGGTTCTGGATAAGAAATACCAGAAGTTGGACACATTAGTGAACGGCTAAAATGGCGAACCTTTTCTGTTTCAAAATCCATTACCATCATCGCTTTATTACCGTGTTTCATCGTTGTGATAACAGACTCATAGATTCGCTTTCGATCATCGGATTTTATCAATAAACGGTCAACTACAATATCGATATCATGGATTTTATAACGATCCAGTTTCATTGCTTTCTCGATTTCTTTGATTTCTCCGTCGACCCGAACCTTTGTGAAACCCATTTTCAATATTTGCTCAAAAAGCTCGCGGTAATGTCCTTTTCTTCCTTTGATTTTTGGCGCAAGAAAACTTACTTTTTTGCCATTATACTGCTCGATTATTAGTTCTACAATTTGATCGTCGGAATATTTGACCATTTTTTCACCCGTTTCATAGGAAACAGCAACACCTACTCTAGCATAGAGCAAACGTAAAAAATCATAAATTTCCGTAATTGTGCCAACTGTGGAGCGTGGCGAGCGAGAAACTGTTTTTTGTTCAATGGAAATCACAGGGCTCAAACCATTGATTTTGTCTACATCTGGTCGCTCGAGTCCGCCTAAAAATTGCCTTGCGTAAGCCGAAAATGTTTCAATATACCGGCGTTGTCCCTCTGCGAAAATGGTATCAAAAGCCAAGGAAGATTTCCCACTTCCACTTAAGCCAGTAAACACAACCAATTGATTGCGTGGGATTTTGAGATCAATATTTTTTAAATTATGTTCTCTTGCTCCAAAAATTTCGATGTATCCTTCTTCGTTATCGTTCACGCTAGTTATATGCTTCGTATGGTTTTAAATTAAAATCCGCATGTGGTAATTGAATATAAAAAGCATTGTCTTTTACAGTCAATTTATTGGTTAAAATCCATGGATTTAATTTAATTAGAATCTTATAATTTATTCCTTTTTCAATTGACCATTCTGCCAAATTTGGAATAGATTCTCTTATAGGAACACTAAACGTACGAAAAGGTTTATAAACTTCAATTTCTTTCAGGTTGTAAGCGTATTTCTCCGGATTTTCGAGTATTAATTTCACCGCTAAAATTCTGAATACGTAACGGCTGGTTTCCGAATTCATTTGGGTGTCAAAATAATTTTCAGTTCGTTGCCAACGCATATCGGAACGCACGCCTCCGATTCCGCGGTTGTATGCTGCAGCTGCCAATATCCAATCTTTCAGTGTGTCGTTTGCAAAATTCAAGTAACGACAAGCTGCGATGGTACTTTTTTTAATGTTTAAACGCTCGTCCACTTCATTATTTATTTGAAGTTTGTATTCGGCTGCCGTTCCGGGCATGAATTGCCAAAATCCTTTTGCACCGGCAGGACTTACCGCCTGAATTAAATTACTTTCAATTACGGCTAAATATTTAAAATCATCCGGCACATCATTTTCCTTCAAGATCTTTTCCATTGCCGGAAAAAACCGATTTGCGCGCTTGAACGTTTGCAAGGTAGAACTTTGATAATACACATTAACCAATATTTCGCGATCCAACCGCTCCCGAATATCTTCATCTTCCAAATTTATTGTTTGTCCACAAAAGGACATTTTAATTGGTAATTCTGGAAGTGAATTTAGAGAAGATGTGTTGTGGTCAATTATTGAAACCTTCGAAGTGGTACTTGTGCAAGCAAACAGTAAACTGAATAAAATGGAAAATAAAAAGAGGTATCTCATCTGAAAATAATATCAAACAAAAATACTTAATTCAAAAGACATTTAATCCTACTTCTTTTGTGGAAATTTAAGTGTGTTACGGTAAAGGAAATAGAACGTCACTAAAAAGTAAATCGAGAAAAATGCAATTGGAAGAATTATCCCTAAGTCAATCAGATAAATCATTAACAAAGAAAGCAGCGTTGCACCAATTCCCAAGCCAAGAAAAACATACCAAACTTGAATGTCGTTTAATCCTGCATAAACCAAGTGGTGCGTCGTGTGGTCTTTTCCACCAACCATCGGTGATTTTCCTTTTTTCAAACGGTTAATTACAACCGTCAACGTATCAGCAGCTGCAGGAGTAAAAGCAATCAACGTTACAATTATACTAGCCCAAGCATTTGTTTCGGTTTCTGAGCTAACATTCCATAAATTCCGGATGGCAAAAAACGAAACGAAAAGCCCAATAAATTGACTTCCAGCATCACCCATAAACAATTTGGATGGGTGAACATTCAAGAATAGAAAACCAAGAATGCCACCTAGCATTGCTGCAATTGAGAGTGTCCATATATCTGCATTAAAACCAGAAACAATCCAGCCTCCAAGCAAACAAGTCAACAAAATTGAAAATACGGTTGTTCCTGTTATCCCATCCATGTTGTCCAACATATTCAGTGAATTCATGATAATTACAACCCATAGAACAGTTAATGCAGCATCGATTGCAAAAATATGTGTTACGTCAATTTTTGTACCCGTAAGTATAAATATAATACCGCAAGAGATTTGAACGAGCAATTTGATTAGTGGTTTTGTATTGTATGCATCATCTGCCAAGCCCATAGAAAATGCCAAAGTACCGGCTAAAACCAAACCTGTGAATTCAAAAGGAGAAAAAGTAAATAAATCATTGTGAAAAATATTTTCATCATAAAACAAAATTAAATGTACCAAAATGAAAAATAGAAATACCACAAAAAAAGAAACTCCACCAAGGGAAGGTTTAGATTCATTGCTCCATCGAACCAATACATCATTTTTATTTCTTATCCCCAAAGATTTCGAGAAATTCAAAAGGAAAACATTACTGATTAAAGAAATTATAATACCTCCAATGCAAAAACAAATTATTTTAAGTGGTTCCATAAATTTTAATTTATTTAGTTTCTGATTCTTTAAGTAAACTCGATAAAAGACTGACCAACTTGATCTTTTTCTGAAATAATGGGATTAAAAACATCTCCCCAGTTAATTGCTAAGATTGGGTCGTTCCATTTTATGGTTTTTTCATGTTCAGGAGAATAAAAATTAGTGCATTTATAGGAAAACAATGTGTTTTCTTCCAAGGCAATAAAACCATGCGCGAAGCCTGGCGGAATCCAAAATTGGTGTTTGTTTTCAGCGGAAAGTTCAACTGCTTGGTGCTGCCCATACGTTTTGGAATTTTCGCGAATATCTACTGCAACATCCAATACTTTTCCCTGCAATACCGTTACAAGTTTTCCTTGAGAAAAGGGTGGCTCCTGAAAATGAAGGCCTCTAAGTACATTTTTTTTTGAAACAGAAATGTTATCTTGTACAAAATTAGCAGCTTCACCAAGAATCTCAGCATATTTAATGGCATTATAGGATTCAAAGAATAAACCTCTCTCATCTTGGAATAAGCGGGGTTCAATCAATAATAATCCTTCAATTTCGAATTTACTTATCTGCATTTTTTTTAAAAATTCTTAGTATTTTTTCTTTTATTTTCTGGCGCATTTTATCCATTACAGAAAGGTCCTCACCTTGATAGTATCCATAACCATAGCCATAACCATAGCCATAACCATAGGAGGAGCTTTTTGTGTTTCTTACACCATTTAAAATAACATTCAAATTGTCCAATTGTCCAATATCAAAAAACTCCTTTACTTGTTTTGCAAAGACTCTTTTAGAATAATGAGATTTAAAAACATAAATAGGAATATCTGCTTCTGATAAAATTCTAATCCCATCCGATACTAAGCCGACTGGCGGATTATCAATAACAATTACATCGTATTTACCCTTTAGTTCAGCCAGAATTTCTTTGAAACTATCCCCCAACAATAGTTCAGATGGATTCGGTGGAATCGGACCTGCAGTAATAAAATCTAAATTCTCTATTTCAGAATGTTGTATACACTGTTCAAATGTAAATTCATTGACAATTAAACCACTCATCCCATAATTATTTTCCGTATTCAATCCAATGTGCACTTTCGGTTTGCGAAGATCCAAATCCAGCAAAATAGTTTTTTTACCAGTCATCGCAATGATTCCCGCCAAATTTAATGCAACGAATGTTTTTCCTTCCCCAGATATAGAAGAGGAAACCGCAATTGTTTGATAATTAGGACGAATGTATGTCAAATTGATTCGAATTTTTCGAAGAGCTTCTGCTAATGCTGATTTTGATGATTTACCAACAACTAGTTGAGAATATTTCATGTCAGCGAAAAATGGAACGCCACCCAAAATTGATGCTTTTGTAGGTAATAATTTTGTAAGTTCATCTATCTGGTTAATTTCATTATAGGTAAGGTATTTTAAAACAAGAATTCCTATTCCTAAAAACATCCCAATCATTAGAAAAGATGAATATATAAATTTCCTATTAGGCGAAATAGGATCTAAGCTAATGGTAGGGCGCGACAAAATACGATTACTAGAAGTATAACCGGCATCTGAAATCAAATATTGTGTTTGTTTATCCGATAACAAGGTATAGTAATCTTCATTAAAATTTTGTGCATTTATCAGCTTACTATATTGTATCTTCTTTTCTGGTAATTCTAACATTTGATTTTCAAAGCCTGCTATTTTGGATGAGATGATTTTACTATCTGTATTCATCCGATCCAATATTGCTCCAATACTTTTTCGTATTGCTGCCAACTTCAATTGAATTTTAGTGTTAATTGCCTTTATTTCGCTATTTTCTGGAGTTACGCGAAAGAGCAATTCTTCTTTACGATCTAAAAGTTCAAAAAGGGCACTTATTTGAGCAGATAAAGCAGATTCATAACTTTTACCAAGCATTTCTGGCAAAAGTCGATAAACATCTAATCGATTAGGGTCCGATTTTAACTTTAGGTTGACACTGTTTAACGAGCGGATTTCTTCATCAAGTGCGGTTAATTTATCTTGTAAATCAGTAACGCTACTACTTAACTTTTCATTTGCTTCTTCTATCGTTGAAACATTCGACTTACGTTGGAAATCGATTAAAGCGTCATTGGATTGGTTTAATTCAATCGTTAAGGAATCCAGCTGCTGCTTTATAAATGCTAAAATATTATCTGAACCATTTCGTTTATTTTCTTTTTCGAATTGATTAAATGTTTCTGCTACAGCGTTTATAATATCTTGACATTGCCTTGGATTATTTCCGGTAAAAGTTATCTGAATTGTTTTTGCTACTGGATCAATTGGCAACACTTGAAGAGAACCTAACATCGCGGCAGTGTAGGATTCAATACTATTAAAAATAAAATAAAGCTGATTCTTTGTTGCTTCCCTCTCCAGTTCGCTTTTGTTTGCTGCTTTAATCACAATATTAAAATGGCTATTAATCAAATGCTCATCCAATTTTCCACTGATAGTATGTGTTTTGTTTTTAAAACTATAATTCAAGGTAATTACACCTCGATTATATTTTAAATAAATTGGAACACTTAACAACGTGGAATCTTTTAATTCAAAGGATTGAACCATGAAACTGCTCGAATTATATTTTTCCTGCGTCAAAAATTGCCCCTCAGAGAAATAACTTGTAGAATAATTAAGTTTTTGGATTGCTTTTTCAAAAATAAGTTGTGAGCGCAGTAATTCAATTTCAGCTGAAATGTCTCCGTTTCTTGAATTAATATTTTCAATATCTATAATTTCTTTTGCTGCATCATTCTTCTCGAGTTGAATAACCATAGTTGACTCAAATACAGGTTTTGTATAGCGCAAAATAAAATAAGCAAACGAAGAGAAAAATAACACGAACAATAGTGGCCACCACCAATAACGCGTAACAACCGTTCTTAAGATTGCTGGATCATAATGCTTGTTAACAATGATACTTTTATTTTTCAATTGGATAAATTATTATTTGAATAGATTAATTAAAAGTAAACTTGTAGAAAGAATAGCAAAGATTGGGGAAATATCCTTCATTAATTCACGCGCTATATCAGGTGATGGTTCAACATAAATATAATCATTAGCTTGAACAATGATATCTGCATATTTCAATCCTTCTATTGTAGAAAGATCAATTGTATATATTTGACGCACACCATTTTCTTTACGCATTAGTTTTATTGAATTTGATTTACCTCTTTCTGAAATTCCTCCGCCTTGTGCTATTGCCTCAATTAGGGTAGTATTAGAATTCGTTAAGGGAACAACTGAAGGGTCGGCTCCTCCTCCAGGAAAAACAATTACGCGTTGGTTCGTTATTTTAACCTGAACAAAAGGATTTTGGTATTCTTGTGAAAATAGTCTTTGTAATGTGTCTTCAAACTGAACTACAGTCAATCCTTCAACGGATACCTCTCCAAGCAGCGGCAATTCAACTTTACCCGATTTGCGAACAATATATTCACCGCCTGATCCACTATTGTTCGCACCACCGCCTCCGCCCATCGCTTCAACAATTTTTGTTCCGCTGTTAGTAGCCATTGTGAAAGTTAGTTTATCATCAACCGAAATTCTATAATCGCCAGAAGGATGCATTAGCGCTTTTTCAATACTTACATCCTGACCCTTAGGCACTTTAAACATCATGTTGTTATTTATTCCACAACGTTGAAATCCTAGGGAAAGGAGACAAATAAGAAAGATGTGTAAGGTCTTAATTTCTTTCATTTAATTTTTTTCGTTTAGCAACTTCCTGTAGTATATTTCCATATTTTCAACAAGTGTCGTGTAATGGAATTTATTTTTAACGAAGGTCCAACCATTTTGTGACATTAATTTTCGCATTTTTTCATTCTCTATCAAAAGTAGTAATTTTTCTGAAAATCTTTCCTTTGAATTTTTCGGAACTATAAATCCAGTTATGCCATCCTCCACAACATCTCTTACTCCGCCGACATCTGTCGAAATCACCGGAATGTTTGCCGCTTGGGCTTCAATTAAACTTACCGGTGTTCCTTCATTATTAGATGTTAAGCATAAAATATCCATTCCAGCATTGAAGCAGTCAATGTTTTTTATCCAAGAAGTTAAAACAAAGCGAACGTTTGAACCAAGTTGCATGTTTTCAATTTTCTGCTCAATTGAAGCCCTTTCTGTTCCATCTCCTACGATAAAAATAGCAATTTTTTTATTGGTTTTTTTAGAAACGATTTCGATGGATTCCAAAAATAAACTATGATTTTTAATTGGCACCAACCTACCAATAATTGAAACTGCAACTTCATCATCCGTCAAGGAATATTCAATTCTAGTTAAGAGTCGCTTTTCTTCCAGATTATCATGAAACTTATCCAAATCAAACCCCAAAGGAATAACAGTTATCTTTTTTCCTGCACAAATATTGTGTTCCTTGGATAATTCTTCTTTTTGCAAATTTGAAATCGCAACAATTCCAGTAGATTTCTTGGCTAATTTACGTTCAATTAATTTATATAATCTGGTTTTAAAATTCCCAAAATAGGAATGGAAAACATGGCCATGGAACGTATGAATAATTACAGGCACTTTTAATTCATGAGCCGCTTTTCGTCCAAGTGCTCCAGCTTTAGAAGCATGAGTATGCACAATATCAGGTTTAAATTCACGAATTATTTCTTTCAAACGCATATATGCTTTTCTATCCCCTAGAAAACTAGGAGTTCTTTTCATTTCATCCAATAAAATTGGATTTAAGCCATATTCCTTTAAAATATGCAAAGAATCAGACTCTCCTTCCTCTGGCAGGCCTCCAATCAACATTGTTTCAAAATCATCTGAAAGATATTTTGTTAAAAACGCAGCATTGTAGGTAGGACCGCCAATATTAAACCGATTTATTATCCTTAAAACTTTTATTTTTTGACTTACTGGCATTTTTGGCAATATAGCGTGGTCTTAATGCGTTTCATTTTTCTAGCAAGGATTGCTATTTTTTTTACAAAAATGACAATAAAAATTAAAGTCTCCAAAACAAAATCTTTAATTACGGAATTTTACGTTTAATTTTAGAGCATGAAGATACGCATAATTATCTTGTTTAGTTGTATTGTCTCCTGGCAAGTTCTTTGGTGTCAAAATGTCATCGAAAAATCGATTACTGATTTTAAAGCATTACCAGAATTAACAAATGCCATTATCAGCTTTCAAGCCATTGATATGTCAAGTGGCGAGCAAATCGCTACATTAAATCCCAGTCTTTCCATTCCAACTGCATCCACTGCAAAATTATTTGCTACGGCTTCAGCGCTGGAGATACTCGGAGCGGAATTTCGTCCAAAAACCAGAATATATATAGACGGAACAATCGATAAAAATGGAATGCTTAATGGAAATATCTGGATTCGTGGTGGTGGAGATGTTACTTTGGGAAGTAAATACTTTACGGAGGATGGACATCAGAGAGATTTCTTGATTTCTTGGGTGGATTCGCTTCAAAAATTGGGAATCAAAAGTGTTTCAGGTGCAATTATCGCAGATGGTTCTGAATTTGGATATTCCGGAGCTCCGGATGGCTGGAGTTGGTCGGATATGGGAAATTATTATGGCGCAGGCCCAGCTGGAATTTGCGTATTTGACAACCTTTTAAAAATGCATTTTAAAACTGGCGCTTCACAAGGTTCTAAAACAGAATTGGTAACTACTTTTCCAATCGTACCAAATTTAACTTTTCATAATTACATCACATCTGAAAATGTCACCGGAGATAATTCCTATATTTTTGGTGCGCCATATTCTTTGGATAGATTTGCAACTGGTTCGCTGCCATTGAACCACGCTGGTTTTGAAGTGAAAGGAAGTTTGCCGGATTCGGAATTTCAATTGGCACACGAGCTATTTCAGCAACTCACAAATAGTGGAATTATCGTCGGAGAAGGAGCGAAATCTGTACGACAAGAAAATCTAGACATAAAAAATAGGTACCACTCGAATTTCCAACTGCTTATCACGCATGAAGGAGAAAAAATAATAGATATCGCTAGATTAACCAATATGAAAAGTGTAAACTTATTTGCAGAAGGTTTAGTTTGCTTGATTGGCTTCCAAAAAACTGGTTTTGGATCCACCGAGGAAGGACTAAAGCAAGTGGAAAAATATTGGTCTGCAAAAATGAATTTAACTGGTCTATTTTTAAAAGATGGAAGCGGTTTATCCCGATCTAACGGTATTTCGGCAGATCATTTTTGCGCGCTACTGACAGCAATGAATGTTTCAAAAAATGCAGCACTTTTTAAAGCAACTCTTCCGGTTGCTGGAAAATCAGGAACCCTTTCAAACTTGTGTAAAAACCAACTCGGTGAAGGACGAATAATTGCTAAAAGTGGCTCAATGTCGCGCATTAAATCATTTGCAGGCTACATTGATTCCAAATCCGGGAAAAAAATTGCATTTTCAATTACTGTAAATAACTATTCGTGCAGCAGCTCCGTTTTAACTGTTCAAATTGAAAAATTATTAAACGCCTTGGCGATTTACGAGTAGTAAACTACCTTTTCGACACGTTTAAATTTTTAGGAATTGAATTTTAGCTCAACTTCCACTATTTCCCTCCAAAAGTCAGCAAGATTTCCGCCTTCGCATTGAATCATTTGTGGAACAATACTCGCGGCAGAAAATCCAGGAGTTGTATTTACCTCTATCACATGCGGAACGCCATTTACGAGCATAAAATCTATCCGAGCAATCGACCGTAACTGCAAGAGTTCATAAACCATTCTTGCCTGTTTCTGAACTTCTAACTTCACCTCATCCGAAACTCTTGCTGGTGTTAATTCTTGGGATTTACCTAAATATTTAGCATCAAAATCAAAGAATTCATTCTCCGTAACTATTTCTGTTAGCGGAAGCGCATGCACACCAGATTTTTTTCTGTAAACGCCACACGTTACCTCCGTTCCGTCTAAAAAAGATTCAACAACAACGGTTCTTCCTTCTTCAAAAGCCTTATCCAACGCTGCGTCCATTTCTTCCAGTATTTTAACTTTTGAAATGCCATAACTAGAACCTGAATCACACGGTTTTACAAAAACCGGTAAATCTAGTTTTTCTATAATTTCTTTTGCTGAAGCGTGATTTCTATCCGTCAAATAGATGGAACGCGCAACTTTAATTTCAAATCCTTTAAGGAATTGGTTGCAATACCACTTATCAAAAGACAATGCCGAAGCGAGAGGTCCAGAATTGATATATGGAATGTTTTTTATTTCGAGGAAAGCCTGAATTTTTCCGTTTTCTCCTGGATCGCCGTGAATATATACAATTGCAGCATCGATTGATGTTGCGTTTTCTCCAAATGTCATGGTATTTAAATCCAATGGCGTCTTTCCGTTTTCTAGTAAAACATTCCAGCCACTAGAATCCAACTGGATTTTTAGTGTGTTGAATTCTTTCGGGAAATTATCCTGGATAGTTTGTGCACTCTTTAAAGAAATCTCCCACTCGGATGAAAATCCGCCACAAATAATACCAATGGTTTTCATACTCTCATCTTTTAACGAAAATACTTTTAATAATTGTGCTTTTAGATTCGGAAGTAAAAAGTTATCAGCAGGTATGGTGTTGATTTCGATTTTTAACAACTTCTATTGCCACAATAATAAAATCTTTTCTAAAAAATGTCCGAATTCATCAGATTTTAAAAAAACTAATCGAATACTTACAGCTACTTTTTTCTCCGCACAATTCTTTCGGTTATATTTGTAGTTAGGGTTAACAAAAAACAAAACAGAAATGCGATTCCTCTATTTTATACTATTTTTCACGCTGAAGTATTCTTTACGGATTTATTATCCTAGAAATAAAGCTATCAATTCCCCAAAAGGATTTTTCGGAAGGACAATTTATGTCAGTAATCACGCCGCTTCCTTCATGGATCCGCTTATTGTGGCATCAATGCGTAAACCGATTGTTTTCTTTATGACTCGTTCGGATGTTTTTACGCAATTTACGCGACCAATTTTATGGGCAGCGCATATGTTGCCAATCTATCGCCAACACGACGGAGTGGATACAAAAGATGAAAATGTAAAGGTTTTTGATCAATGTGCTCGCATTCTTTCCTATGGAAGAAATCTTTTGATATTTGGAGAAGGTTTCACGGATGATGTATTTATTCGGCGTTTGAAACCATTAAAAAAAGGTGCCGCTAGGATTGGATTTAATGCATTGGAAAAACTGAATTGGAAAAAGAAAATCTATCTCGCTGCAGTTGGCTGCAATTACTCTGATCCAAATACAATTGGAAGCGATATCCTTATTTCTACTTCGAAACGCATTTGCCTCAATGATTACCAGCAGGAGTTTATGGAAAATCCGAATAAAGTAATTACAGATGTCACAAAACTATTGGAAAATATGCTGAAGGAGCAAATCACGCATATTGAAGATAAAAACATGGCGAATTTCCATGAAAACACAATGAAATTAACCCGAAAAGGAATGAATGCGCTGCATAGCAACACGAAAATCCCACTGGTAAAGCGTTGGCATTATTCACAAAATTTGGCGAATTGGCTGAACCAACAAACTGAGGAATCATTGGAGAAACTTGCGCATTTAAAGAATGAAATGGAGGTTTATTTTTCCCTTCTCCGAAAACTTCGAATGAATGAAAATTATGTTTTTGAATTATCCCAACACCATACATTAAATCGAACAAAAGAATTGATTTCACTTGTTTTACTCGCACCATTTGCGCTACTTGGGATTCTACATTGTGGATTGCCGTATATTCTCATCAAGCGTTTCGTTGAAAAATCTTTCAAACGCAAGGTTTTTTGGGGTTCCGTCAAATTAATTTTAGGAATGATTGTTATGGGATTGATTAATATTCCGGTGCTATTTCTATTTTTCAACTTTATATACCCAAGTTATCTGCTTGGATTTTTGTATTATGCATTGATCGGACTTTTTGGTTTAGCAGCATATAAATGGTGGAAAAACTTCCTTCAATTTCGCGAAAAGGGCGTTGTTATGAAAACAGATGTTACAAAAATAGTAGCAAAACGAAAAGCACTTATGGAGCAAATTGAAGCAACTATTCCAATTCAATAACGTGCATTTAGCGGATCTTTTTTTTGTGCGCTAATGGTTGGAAGAAAAGTTTAAAAAGTAGCAGCGAAATACAAAACCCTAGTAATCCTCCGGCTAAAACATCTGAAAGATAGTGAACCCCAAGATACAATCTACTGTAACCAATTGCTAATCCTACAAGTAAGAGTAGCCATTTTAACCATGGATAAAACTTGTTCAACACTAGCAAAGAACTGCCTGCTATTGCTAAGAAATTTGCAGCGTGCGACGAAACAAATCCATATTTCCCGCCTTTGTAAAATTCGCCAGGCTCCATTTCGTAATAATGTAACTTATTCGTTAGAATCAAATTATGCGAAGGTCTGAAGCGAAGAAATACATTTTTAAAAGCATGAACGGAAACTAAATCTGCCAGCACAACAGCTGCGCAAACAAATCCCATGAATAGAAAAAAAGTTTTGCGATCTAATTTTCGATAGGCTAAAAAGAGAAGAAATACATACAGTGGAATCCATGTTAGCTTCGCCGAAACAATCCACATGATTTCGTCTAATAGTGGCGTATTCCAGCTGTTTATTATGGTAACTATCTGTCTGTCTATATCTTCCAGAAAATTATTCATTATTTAAATTTTCCCAAATTAAATCTTTCAGTTCGGTAAGTCCTTGCTCTGCAACTGCAGATATAAAAACGAAAGGTATTTTTGGTAAATCTTTTTTAATATCATGGATTAAATCCTCATCCAACATGTCCGATTTGGTTATCGCCAAAAGCCGATCTTTGTGCAATAATTCAGGATTATATTGTTTCAACTCATTGAGTAAAATCTTATATTCTTTGTGAATATCCTCACTATCCGCTGGAACCATGAATAAAAGCAATGAATTTCGTTCAATATGGCGCAAAAAACGCAAACCTAATCCTTTACCTTCATGCGCACCTTCTATAATCCCTGGAATATCCGCCATAATAAAAGAGCGGTAATCGCGGTATTTCACAATTCCAAGATTTGGTCGAAGCGTAGTAAACGCATAATTTGCTATTTCCGGTTTCGCGGACGTCAAAACAGAAAGTAAGGTGCTTTTCCCTGCATTTGGGAAACCAACCAAACCAACATCTGCCAAAACTTTTAACTCAAGAACCTTCCAGTTTTCCTGCCCTTCTTCACCTGGCTGCGCAAAACGTGGTGTTTGATTTGTTGGAGATTTGAAATTATTATTACCAAATCCTCCGCGACCGCCTGGCTGTAAAATGCGCTCTTCCCCCTCTTCGGTGATTTCAAACAAAATCTCACCAGTTTCCATGTCGCGCGCGATTGTCCCAAGCGGAACATCGATGTATTCATCTTGACCTTGCTTTCCAGTTTGTAAATTCAATGAACCGTGTCCACCGTGACCAGCTTTAATGTGTTTTTTAAATTTTAAATGTAAAAGCGTCCAAAGTTGCTTGTTCCCGCGTACATAAATATGTCCTCCACGTCCTCCATCTCCTCCATCCGGTCCGCCTTTCGGGATGTATTTTTCCCTTCGAAAGTGCGTAGAACCTCCACCTCCGTTACCAGATTTGCAATGTATTTTTACATAATCCACAAAATTATCAGAAGCCATAATGCATTTTTTACAAAGTTAGGATTATTCATCCAATAAACTAAAAATGCCAACTTCCTTGAAAGTCGGCATTTACAAACTATTTAAAACCTATTATAAGGAATCGATTACCTCAAACAGACGCGTCGTAATATGATCAATAGCACCAATTCCATCAATGGCAATAAATTTACCTTGTTCTTGGTAATACTTTTTTACTGGCGCAGTTTCTGACTGGTATACATTTATCCTATTTTGAATAACTTCTGGATTAGCATCGTCTATTCGTCCGCTAATTTCAGCTCGTTTTTTTAACCGTTCTTTCAATTCATTTTCTTCTACTTCCAAAGCTAACATTACGCTAATAGAAGTTTTCAAGGAATTCAAAAAAGAATCGAGTGCTTCCGCCTGTGCATTTGTTCTAGGGAAACCATCAAATATAAAACCATTAGAATCGGGATGTTTCAATACCTCAGAACGCAACATGTTGATTGTAACCTCATCTGGAACTAATTGTCCCTTATCCATAAAACTTTTCGCCAAAACTCCTAGTTCTGTCGCACCTTTAATATTGGCTCTAAAAACATCACCGGTAGATAAATGAACTAAATGATATTTTTCTATCAATCTTTCAGATTGTGTTCCTTTCCCAGCTCCGGGAGGTCCGAATAAAACAATATTCAACATACTTTTTTGAACTTAGGTTACTCCTCTTTTAATTGGTAAATTTCTTTAATATTTCGTCCTTTCTCATTGTAATCCAAGCCATAACCGACAACAAATTTGTTAGGAATGGAAAAGCCAACAAACTCCGGTTCAACTTTTCCTAAAAAAGCATCTGGTTTGAACAAAAGGGTGCAAATTTTTACAGACGCAGGATTTTCAATATGCAAAAGGGTTTTAATCTTATCAATTGTGATTCCTGTATCCACAATGTCTTCTAAAATAATAACGTGCTTGTTCTCAATTTTTGTGCTCAAACCAATCAATTCGTCTACTCTACCTTTAGAAGTTGTTCCTTTATAGGAACTTACCTTAACAAAGGATATTTCGCAAGGAAGTGTGATACATTTTATCAAATCCGAAGAAAACATAAATGCTCCGTTCAAAATAGCGATAAAAATAACTTCCTTCCCTTGGTATTCTTTGTTAATCATTTCTGCAAGCGATGAAACTTCTTTTAAAATTTCCGCCTCTTTAATGAAAACCTCGAACGATTTATCTTGTAATTGAATCACGTATTACTATAATTTGAGCGACAAAGGTACAATTTTATTAAAATAGTTCCATAAATATTTGTTCGGAAAGAATACCTTGACTCAAAAAATCCCTCTTATCTTTGTGGCATGCAAAAATGTTGGTTTGGTAATTCGACAAGACTTGGAATGATCGGTGGCGGTCAATTAGGTCGTATGTTTATTCAGGAAGCAATTAATTTTGATGTGGAAGTGCACATTTTAGATTCAGATATAAACGCGCCATGCAAGTTGATTGCGCATTCTTTCACAGAAGGTTCCATAACGGATTATGACGCACTCTATAACTTTGGATTGGACAAGGACATCTTAACGGTTGAAATTGAAAATGTCAACGTTGAAGCACTAGAAGCATTGGAGAAATTGGGTAAAAAAGTTTTTCCGCAGCCGCGCGTTTTAAAAATCATTAAAGATAAAGGGCTCCAAAAGCAATTCTATATTGACAACGCAATTCCTACCGCTCCATTTTTTTTAATCAATTCGGGAAAAGAATTGGAGGCGCACAAAGAAAATCTCCCTTTCATTCAAAAATTGCGCACAGGCGGATATGACGGAAAAGGTGTTCAAGCCATTCTTCAAGAGGAAGATTTCTCCAAAGCATTTACCGCCCCATCGCTTTTAGAAAAAAAGATTGCCTTCGTTAAAGAACTATCTGTAATTGTTGCGCGAAACGAAAGAGGAGAAATTAAAACGTATCCGGCAGTAGAATGTGAATTCAGTGCAGCAGCAAATCTCGTAGAATTTCAATTTGCTCCGGCTGAAATTTCGTCTAAAATTGAGCAAAAAGCGAAGGAAATAGCAATAGATATTATCCAAAAATTGGATATGGTTGGTATATTGGCTGTTGAAATGTTTCTCACTGCAGATGAAACACTTTTAGTAAATGAGATTGCGCCTCGTCCACACAATAGCGGCCACCATACCATTGAATGCAATATTACTTCGCAGTTTGAACAACATTTGCGTTCTGTATTGAATTTACCATTAGGAGAAACAACAATATTACAAGCTGGCGCAATGATTAATCTTTTAGGTGAAATCGGTTTTGAAGGCCCCGTTTTTTATGAAGGATTAGAGGAATGCCTTTCTTTATCTGGCGTTCATCCGCATATCTACGGAAAACAATTCACAAAACCTTTCCGCAAAATGGGACATGTGACAATTGCTGGCACAGATTTGGAAACCGTAAAGAAAACAGCACTTGCCGTGAAAAATAAAATTAAAGTGATTAGTACTAATTAGCCCACTTTCATTTCGAATTACCCTCATTATCCTTCAAATTCAGAAAAAATTAGAAATAAATTTCTGGAAATTACTTTCTATTCTTTCATTTAAAGAGGAACTAAGCTACAATTTCCTTAACAAACGCTTGATTTTATTTCAATCTAAAATTCTAACTAGTCCCTCTACCCTTGTATTTAAAGCATTTTGCACGTATTTTAAATAAAAAAACATTTTGTTTAACTTTTTTTTTGTTTTGTTAAACAAAATTTGTTTAACTTTGACGTGTAAATATTTAAACAAAATAACATGTCTACAATAGAATTTAACGAAGCTTTAATTGGAATGGAAAATAATCTTCATTCATTTGCTATGAGTTTTACTAGAAACAATGAAGATGCGAAAGATCTTACGCAAGAGACCATGTTGAAAGCAATTACGTACAGAACTTATTATGCTCCTCAAACTAATTTCAAAGCATGGGTTTTTACGATAATGCGAAATATTTTCATCAACCAATACCGAAGAAAGGTGAAATCCGGAACAATTTTCGATCATTCCCAAGAATTGTATTTACTAAATGGGACGAGTGAATCAACAAATCAACCGATTCATTATATGCTTGAAAAAGAAGTTTCCAGTCAAATCAATAGTTTGGGCGATGAATACAAAACACCCTTTGAAATGCATTTTCAAGGATTCAAGTACAAAGAAATTGCAGATTCTTTAGGTATTCCAATTGGAACCGTAAAAAGTCGTATTTTTATAGCTCGGAAAAAGTTAATGGATCTTTTACCGGATTATAATTATGCAATGAATTAATGGGGAAAAAAGTCACGCTAATTGGCGCAGGAATTTCAAGTCTTGCTTCAGCATCGTTTTTAGCTAAAGCAGGATTTGACGTTACAATTTTAGAGAAAAACGCAACAATCGGAGGAAGAGCGCGTCAATTTAAAACAGATGGTTTTGTATTCGATATGGGTCCAAGTTGGTATTGGATGCCAGATGTTTTTGAGCAATTTTATGTGAAATTCGGTCATACGACAAGTGACTTTTACGCATTAAAAAGATTAGACCCTTCCTATAATGTATTTTGGAAAGACGGAACAAAAACGCCCATTCCAGCAGATGAAACCAAACTTTACGAGTGGTTTGAATCGTTGGAAAAAGGAAGTTCTGAAAAACTGAAATCCTTTTTAACGGACGCAAAATATAAATATGAAGTTGGGATGCAAGATTTGGTTTACAAACCAAGTTTAAAACTCACAGAATTTGCAGATATAAGAATTTTAAAGGGCCTATTTAAGCTTCACTTGCTTTCTTCGTTTTCGAAATATATACGCAAATACTTCAAGAACGAAAAAATCTTGTCTTTACTGGAATTTCCAATATTATTTCTTGGTGCGATGCCAAAAGATACTCCAGCGTTATATTCTTTAATGAATTATGCAGATATTTCTTTGGGCACTTGGTATCCGATGGGCGGAATGTTCAATATTATTGAGGCTTTTGAGAAAATTGCATTAGAAAATGGCGTAAAAATAATTACCGATCAAGAAGTTACGGGGATAAAATCTTCCAACAAATTAGTGACACATGTGCTTACCAAAACCAATTCTTACGAAACAGACATTCTAGTTTCTGGTGCTGATTACCACCACACAGATACAGGAATTTTGGAAGATAAAGCAAACTATTCTGAAAAATATTGGGAAAGTCGCACCATGGCGCCATCTTGCTTACTTTTTTACTTGGGAATCGATAAAAAATTAGACGGTTTGGATCACCACAATTTGTTTTTTGACGAAGATTTTGAGTTGCATGCCAAAGAAATTTACAAAGATGCAAAATGGCCTTCCGCTCCATTATTTTATGCAAGTGTTCCATCTATGACCGATCCAAGTGTCGCGCCAGAAGGAAAAGAAAATCTGTTTCTATTGGTTCCAATAGCTCCAAATCTATCAGATGACGAGGAAACTCGAGAGAAATATTTTAATATTATCTTAGACAGATTAGAGCAAAAAACTGGGAATACGATTAGGGATTCAATAATTTATAAGAAAAGTTACTGTATTACAGACTTTAAAAATGATTACCATGCTTTCAAAGGAAATGCTTACGGATTGGCAAATACGCTAAAACAAACAGCTATCTTAAAGCCATCTTTGAAAAGTAAAAAATTGAAGAACATGTATTACACAGGCCAGTTGACTGTTCCAGGGCCAGGTGTGCCGCCTTCTATAATTTCAGGGGAGGTTGTAGCTAAAGCAATTATAAAAGATTTCAAAAAAATCTAATTAATTTTTAATTTTAAATTTAATTCTAGACAAATCGCTACGCATGAAACAATTATTTGACAATGTCTCACACGAAATGAGCAAACTGACAACTAAAAGGTATAGTACTTCTTTTTCCATGGGAATATCATTTTTGGATAAGGAATTACAAAATCCTATTTATGCAGTTTACGGCTTTGTGCGCTTTGCAGATGAAATTGTTGATTCTTTTCATGGCTACGATAAATCCGAATTGCTTAACGATTTTAAAATACAAACATATACCGCAATAGAAAAAGGAATTTCATTGAACCCGATTTTGAATAGTTTTCAATGGGCAGTAAATAAGTTTGCCATTCCGCTTGACCTAATAGAGACTTTTTTGCAGAGCATGGAAATGGATCTAAACAAGCAAACTTACGATGAAGCAAAATATGAATTGTATATTTTGGGTTCCGCTGAAGTTGTTGGTCTGATGTGTTTGAAGATTTTTGTAAACGGGAGCGAAGCAGAATACCAACGTTTAAAACCAGCTGCAATGAAACTTGGATCTGCCTTTCAGAAAATCAATTTCTTACGCGATTTAAACGACGATTTCAATGAACTTGGAAGAACCTATTTTCCTGGAATAAATTTAAAGGATTTTGATTGCGACATAAAAAAAGAAATCGAAGAGAATATTGAACTGGATTTTAAAATGGGTTTTGAAGGCATCAAGCAGCTTCCTAAAAATGCACGTTTCGGAGTTTACATGGCGTATATTTATTACTATAAATTATTTAATAAAATTAAAGCCACTCCTGCAAAAATCATTCTTCAAGAGCGCGTTCGTATTCCAAACAATAAAAAATACAGACTTTTCATAACGTCCTATGTGAAGCACAACTTAAATTTAATATAATACCCTTGAGCGCACCTTCCACCCTTGATGTAATTCTTGTTGACCAACAAAACAATTGTGTTGGTGCAATGGAAAAATTAGAAGCACATCAAAAAGGAATTTTACACCGCGCCTTTTCTGTTTTTGTATTTAACGAAAAGAATGAATTGCTAATTCAAAGGCGCGCGTTAGGCAAATACCATTCGGAAGGTTTGTGGTCAAACACCTGCTGCAGCCATCCTTATCCTGGGGAAACAATTTTAGAAGCGGCACACCGCAGATTATTCGAAGAAATGGGATTTGACTGTTTTTTGGAGGAAGATTTTCATTTTATTTATAAAGAACATCTTGACAACAATCTGATCGAACACGAATTAGACGCAGTTATCATTGGATTTTCTGAAAAAAATCCGCATTTGGATACTTCGGAAGTTAGTGAATTCAGTTGGATGAAATTAGAAGACATAAAAACGGACATGCTGGTTAATCCAGAAAAATACACCATTTGGTTTAAACTTATCCTACAAGATCATTTAGAAAAATTACATATAAAATTACACCATGAAAGTTTGCAGAAGAGAAACATTTAACGCAGCGCATCGCTTATTTAACGCTCATTGGAGCGATGAGAAAAACATGGAAGTGTTTGGAAAATGCAGCAATCCTAACTTTCATGGACATAACTATGTTTTGGAAACATGGATTGATGGTGAAATTGATGAGGAAACGGGATATGTTATCGATCTTAAAAAATTAAAAGATTTAATTAGAGATGAGATATCAGAGCGTTTTGACCATAGAAATCTGAATTTAGACTGCGTTGAATTTGAAAAGTTGAAACCATCTGCAGAAAATATTGCTTTTGTTATCTGGAATATTTTACGTGAAAAATTGGACGCAAAATATGGATTATCCGTTCGTTTGTGGGAAACGGAAAATAACGTGGTAGAATACAGCGGACAATGATTTCGATCTTCTGGCACCGTCGCGACCTGCGCATTCATGACAATGCCGCACTATTTAAAGCATTAAAAAATGGTGGGCAAGTTCAACCCATTTTTGTATTCGACGAAACGATTTTATCGAAACTCCCACGAGATGACCAACGCGTTGTTTTTATTCACCAAGAAATCGAGCGTTTAAAAGAAGAATATAAAAAATTGGGCTGCGATTTACAGGTGTTTTATGGTAATCCAATTACGTTGGTGCCAGAAATAGCTGGAAAGTTGAATGCAACATCCGTATATACAAATAGAGACTACGAACCGTATGCTTTAGAGCGCGATCAGAAAATTTTTGAAGTGCTAGGCAGTAAAGACATAGCATTTATTGGTGCAAAAGACCATGTGATTTTCGAGAAATCTGAAGTTCTTAAAGGTGATGGAACGCCATATACGATTTTCACACCATATTCCAGAAAATGGAAAGAGAAATTGAATGAATTAGATCTTTCTTTCTATGAGGTAGAGAAAAAGGTGGGAAATTTAATGCAAACTAATGCAAGTCCGCTTATTTCATTAGAAGAAATGGGTTTTGAAGACAAGAAAAAAATAGAATTTCCTACAAGAATTTTTCCGGAAAAAATTATTCAATCCTACTCTGAAACGCGGGATATTCCTTCAATTTTAGGTACAAGTCGCCTAAGTTTACACCTGCGTTTTGGCACAATAAGTGTCCGGGAACTAGCGCGTATGGCAGTGAAAAACAGTGAAACGTATCTAAATGAATTGATTTGGAGGGATTTTTACCAAATGATTATGTTTCATTTTCCACATTCTGCAAAGTCAGCTTTTCGATCCAAATACGATAAAATTGATTGGGAAAGAAACGAGGAACATTTCACTGCATGGTGCTCTGGAAAAACAGGGTATCCTCTTGTGGATGCAGGAATGCGAGAGTTAAATGAAACTGGATTCATGCACAACCGCGTACGAATGGTTGTCGCTAGTTTTTTAACTAAACATTTATTGCTCGATTGGCGTTTGGGAGAAGGGTATTTTGCGGAGAAATTATTGGATTTTGAATTAGCAAGCAATGTTGGAGGCTGGCAATGGGCCGCAGGATGTGGTTGCGATGCCGCTCCGTATTTCCGAGTTTTCAATCCGACAAGTCAACAAGAAAAATTCGATAAAAAATTCAGCTACATTCAAAAATGGGTGCCTGAATTTGGAACACCCGATTATCCAAACCCGATTATTGACCACAAATTTGCACGTGAACGCATTATTGAACGCTATAAAAAAGCATTAAACGAATCTATATGACGCTAAAAATCGGTGATAAATGCCCAAACTTCAGTTTGAAAAACCAAAATGGAGAAACCATTAATAGCGCTGAACTGATCGGCTCAAAAAATTTAGTAATCTTCTTTTATCCAAAAGATGAAACCCCCGGCTGTACAAAAGAAGCGTGTTCTTTTCGAGATATGCACGATGAATTCAAAAATTTGGGCTGCGAAGTAATCGGTATTTCATCTGATTCTGTACATTCCCACAAAAAATTCGCTGAAAAATTCCAATTATCATACATTTTGCTAGCCGACACTCAAAAAACAGTAAGAGCAGCTTTTCAGGTTCCTGCCAATCTATTTGGATTAATTCCAGGTCGCGTAACGTATATTATAGATAAAGCTGGCATAATTCGCGGCATTCATAATTCTCAAACAGATCCCGTTGGACATATTTCTGCGGCATTAAATTTGGTGAAAACGCTATAAATGGTTCATTCGATTAATATTCCGGTTAATTAGCTGAGACAAATTGTTTCCTACATTAAAAATTTAGAAATTCATGTTGTTGGTGAAAATAGAACAATAGAAAATTTAAAGGACTTATGGTAAAAGGATTCAAAACGGCACTGGAGAAAGAAACAGGTCTAAATTCAGATTTCAGAAAGGTTTTATACACATCCAAACATTTGCAATTAGTCCTAATGAGCCTTGAGGTTGGAGAGGAAATCGGGGAAGAAATTCATTTAGAAAACGATCAGTTTTTTAGATTTGAAAGTGGAATTGGCCGCTGTAGTGTCAATGAAACAGAATACTTTGTGAAAGATGGAGACGTGCTAATCGTTCCAGCTGGAGCGAAACACAATATTTCAAACGCAAGTTCGACCGACCAACTGAAATTGTATACAATTTACGCTCCTCCTCACCACAAAGATGGAGTAATAAGACATTTAAAACAAGAAGCAGTTATAAAAGAAACCTTGTTTGATGGTGAAACAACAGAATAATTTAGTTATTTATTAAATATTTCTTCAACGGCTTTCAAACGGTAAGCAAATATTTCTTCTAATTTTTTCTTGACTACAATCGGATGCGCAATTTTCCCAAAAATCCCAAACGGTATTTCATAAGAGACGATATCCGTCATTTCAACGCCGCCATCTACAACTTTAAAATGGTGTTCATGGTGCCAAATTCTATAAGGACCTTTGCGCTGCTCATCCACAAAAAATTCGTTTTCTTTTACATGTGTAATCTCCGTGATCCATTTCATTGGAAGATTTAACAATGGTCGAACGGTATATTCAATCATTAAACCTTCGTACATTTTGTCCGGAATTTCCAGTAAGACATCAAATCCCATGTAGGCTGGTGTGATTTTTTTTAAATTTTTCGGAGAGGAAAAAAAATCCCAACACGTTGCAATATCTGTTTTAACAAGTTGGGTGTGCTTAAATTGGTACATCTTCTATTTTTTAGTTAAAACAGCTTTTATCGTTAATTGTTCTTTCTAAAAAATATTATTTTTACTGCGTTAAACTTTTTTTACCATTAATTTGTTCTTTATTTAACGAAAAGAAATTTCGTCTAAAAACAGAAAAATATCGAAGTTATGAATGCACATATTACCCATTTAAACAAAACAATAGAGCCACTTCGCGAACAAATAATCAACCATAAAGTCTATTCCGAAATTAAGGACATTGAAGATTTACAAATCTTTATGGAACACCATATTTTTGCAGTTTGGGATTTTATGTCGCTTTTAAAATCGCTTCAAAATAATTTAACGTGCACAACAATCCCTTGGTTTCCAAAAGGTTCAGCAGAAACCCGTTTTTTAATCAATGAAATAGTTGTTGGAGAAGAATCAGATGTAGATTTGGAAGGCAACCGCAGGAGTCATTTTGAATTGTACCTGGAAGCAATGAAACAATGTGGTGCGAGCACGGAAAAAATAGAGCTATTTTTAGATGTTTTACAGAAAACGAATTCCTTTGATACCGCTTTTCGAACAGCTGCAACTTCCGAAGGGGTTAAAAACTTTGTAACTGCTACATTTGACAGTGTAAATTCTGGTAAAGATTACTTGCAAGCTGCAGTATTCACCTTTGGGAGAGAGGATTTGATTCCAAGTATGTTCATTTCTATTGTAAACGATATTTACCAGCGAATTCCTTCAAGTATTTCTATTTTCAAATATTATCTAGAGCGACATATAGAAATTGATGGTGACCACCATAGCCATCTAGCTTTGGAAATGACAAGTTCATTGTGCGGCGAAGACGAACAAATTTGGCAAGAAGTAGAAAAAGCAGTAATTCATTCCCTCGAAAATAGAATTCTTTTGTGGGATACAATTTACGACGCTATTCAATTAAAAAATAGTGTGCTCGTTAATTAACTAATTTGTTTACAACTATTTCACATAATCCTGCTTCTGTACAAGCATAATTTGATCATTTTCCGTTTTTAGGTAACCTTGATCATAACAAAAATAGTACTGTGATCCTTTTTGGGTTTTATAAATACTAGTAAAATAATGGAAGTTAAATCCTTCCTCAGCTAGCGTAATTCCAGCCAGTGTGACTTTTCCATTTGGATTTAAGGTTGCTAAAATTCGTCTATTTTTCCGAAGGATGTTATTGATGCGTCTAACATAATTTGTAGCATCCTCATTCTGTCTGTTGTTGAAGGTGTTTCGACAGTGATCTCCGCAAAACTTTTGGTCCTTTCTTCCGGATAATACTATATTACATTCTTTACATGTCCTATGTTTCATGAGTAGTTTCATTAGGTTTTGTTGTAAACAATGTTAACAATATTTAACAGCAATTGCAACTAAACAGCAACTAAACTTTGTCACCTTTGCATATTCATGTAATTCAAGATATGTCAGAAAACACGGATAATCCGATTAATCCAGCGGAGGCGCTGAGAATTCTAAGCGAAAAAATAAAATTGGAGACAACCATTATTCAAAAACTCCGGGAAGAAGTTTCGAAGGTAATTGTAGGTCAAAAATACATGATTGATCGCCTATTAATTGCTTTACTTGCGGACGGACACGTTTTACTCGAAGGCGTTCCAGGTTTAGCAAAAACGCTTGCTATCAAAACACTTTCTGAAGCGATAGATGTGCAATTCAGTAGAATCCAATTTACCCCAGATTTATTGCCTGCCGATGTTACAGGAACATTGATTTACAACCAAAAAAGTGAACAATTCAGCGTTAAGAAAGGTCCTATTTTTGCTAATTTTATTTTGGCCGATGAAATAAATCGCGCACCGGCAAAAGTTCAAAGTGCCTTACTAGAAGCTATGCAGGAGCGACAAATAACGATTGGTGACGAAACATTTTTTCTGCCAAATCCATTTTTAGTACTAGCTACTCAAAATCCAATCGAGCAAGAAGGAACCTATCCTTTACCGGAAGCGCAAGTAGATCGTTTTATGTTGAAAGTGTTTCTTGGATACCCAACCAAAGAAGAAGAAAAACAAATCATACGCACCAACGTGCAAACTGGCGGAATTCCATCTTGTAAAAAAGTAGTTTCTTCAACAGATATTTTACGTGCACGAGAATTGGTAAGAGAAGTCTATCTGGACGAAAAAGTAGAACAATATATCGTTGATCTGGTTTTCGCAACCCGAATGCCAGAAAAATATGGTTTAGAAGCTTTGGAACCTTTGATTTCCTATGGTTGCTCTCCTCGGGCGAGTATCAATCTTGCCTTGGCAGCGAAAGCGTTTGCCTTTCTGCAAGGTCGAGCATTCGTGGTTCCAGAAGATGTGCGTTCCATTGCGTCAGATGTGATGCGCCACCGAATGGGTTTATCCTATGAAGCAGAAGCAGAAAATATTTCGTCCGCTGAAATTATACGTCGCATTATTGCAAAAGTTGAGGTGCCTTGATTCCAGTAAAACATTAATCCCATTCCAATAGTGGAAACGAAAGATCTTATTCAGAAAATTCACCGTTTGGAAATCAAGACAAAAGGCTTGACCAAACAAATTTTCTCCGGTGAATACCATTCGGCATTTAAAGGAAGAGGAATGGCGTTTAGTGAAGTGCGCGATTACCATTTTGGGGATGAGGTGCGCACAATAGATTGGAATGTTACAGCGCGATACAACACGCCTTACGTTAAAGTATTTGAGGAAGAGCGCGAACTAACTGTTATTTTAGTGATCGATATTTCAGGTTCCGAAGAATTTGGAACAACTGAAAAAACAAAAAAAGAACTTGCGTTGGAAATCGCAGCAGTTATAGCATTTTCAGCGGTTGCCAATAACGATAAGGTTGGTGCACTATTTGTTTCCGATAAAATGGAACGTTATATCCCACCTGCAAAAGGAAAAAAGCACGTTTTGTTTATTTTAAGGGAATTGATAGAATTTAAACCAAAAAGTAAATTGACCAACCTAAATGAAGGTCTAAGATTTCTGCGTAACACACAAAAAAAGAGAACAATCTCCTTTATTATAAGTGATTTCATAGATTCTAACAATTTCATGGAAGGAATGCGTTTAACGAAAAAACGACACGACACGATTGCTATAAAGATTTCTGATAACGCAGAAAAAACATTGCCAGATGTTGGATTGGTTCAGCTTTTTAATGCAGAAACGGGTGAAACAACATGGGTCAACTCTAGCGCAAAATGGGCGCGCGAAACCTTCACGGCAAATTTCATGGAAGAAGAATCCAATACCCTGTTTTCATTTAAAAAAGCTGGAATTGATTGTGTTTCTTGTTCGACAGATCAAGATATTGTGAAAGCCTTAGTAAAACTATTTCACCAAAGATAATGCAGAAGTATATTCTACCCTTGGCTTTTATCTTCGCTGCATTTGAATTGCACGCGCAAATTACTAGAGCTACGATTTCGCAAAATTCTATCCTCATTGGTGAAAAGACAACTATTACCTACTCTATTCCTTTAAATGGGAATAAAAAACCGCTGTTTAAACCTGAAAATGGGTTTATGACAAGTCGTTCAATTTCAAAAAATGGAATTTTGAGCGGTGAAAATAGCGACCAACTAGAAATTCTCAGTCCATTTAAAGACACTATAATTCAAGCCGAAAGTTCCCGCTGGTGGATTGGTGTTTATGAGATTACGGCTTGGGATTCTGG
>CAIYXD010000510.1 GCA_903930085.1 uncultured Flavobacteriia bacterium | reverse complement strand
TGCCAACAGGCGATTCCGTTCGAGCGGTGGCATTTGTCCCAGATTCTTCAAATAATGTATTTGCAAATGTTGGCGTAACACCGATATTTAAACTTGATTTTTCTAGAAACCCAATCGCACCGGGATTAAAAAAAACACTGGTAGCATCTTGCGGCAACGCAGAACCAGCACTCGCCATTCCTTGTTGTTTTTGTCCTTGAAAATTCACTTGGTAGCCTTGGGAAAAGGATGCAGAGCAAAGCAATACAAGAAAAACAGTTAGTAGCAATTTCATCATAGATACGAATGTAATAAAAAAAACGTGTCGTTTAAAAGAATTTAATTATCTTTTAGTTGTTAACCAAAAGGTAAAAAGTGGCTTATTAATTCTTAGAATTAGAAACAATAGAACTGGCTAAGTCATACATGAAATAAGATAAACCATAGTAAATTAATGGCATTTGGCTAGCAGAAAACGATAATTAACAAACAGGAAGTGATTATTCTGTTAAAAAACATGCATTTAGTTGTTGAATCAACGAAATGCTTAAGCCAAGGTAAATCGGGCTTTTATTAATAATAATTAACTAATTTTGTAACCAAATAAAATTAATCCTAATTAATAGCCCTGTGCGCATGACTATAATTCTTAATAACAACAAGACTTTTCTGCTGAGTATAATCTTGTTTTTTTCTCAAATTGCTTTTTCTCAAACCCCAATTGCAGGTATTACCTCCAATCCAGCTACGGTTTTGGGTACGATTTCGGTTTGTTCTGGAAATACAGTACTTTTCAGTAGTTCCTCCACGCAAACGACGGCACAATCAAGTTACACTTGGAACTTTGGAATTGGAGCAATTCCTCAAACGGCAACTGGAATAGGGCCTCACACTGTAATCTATACGGTAGCGTCCACAACAACAACAAGCGCAACATTAACTGTTGATAATGTCAATGGGCAAGCTACTTCAACTGCAACAAGATCCGTTACAATAAATTATATCGCTAATCCAAATTTACTTTTAACCTCCTCCGGAAGTGGCTATACAAGCGGTACAACCAATGGTCTCGCACTATTCAAAAAATGTGATTCCAGCGGACCTGCGTTATTTTCTTTTCAGTCTAATTTTGGCAGCGCAACGAGTCAAACTTTTAATTGGGGAGACGGCACTACGTCCAATCAAGGGAATATGGCTGGAAACCAGATTACCCATGTTTATCCAGTCGGTCAATTCACCATCACGCATGCTGTAACCATTGGGAGCTGCACAAAAACAACGCAATATGTCGTGTTTAATGGTTCATCTCCTGTCGTATCGGTTACGGGATCTGGACAAACGACATGTTTGCCTTCGCCATATTCAATTGCTATTGCTTCTAACGATGTTCCAATAAATTATGTTGTATCCTTTTCAGATGGATCTCAAGTTTCTACGTTTTCATCTTCCAACGACACAATTGTTTCGCACATTTTTAACTCTTCTTCTTGCGGTGTAGATTACGTGTATGCCCCTGGAATTCCACCTATTGAGAATGCATTTTCTGTTTCTGTTTTAGCACAAAACTTTTGTTCAAATGGATTCCCAACTGTTTTTACAATCGGTCCTATAACCGTTTCCACAGGCCCAGACGCTTCGTTTACTTATTCTCCCAACTCACCAATTTGTCAAGGAGAAGCTGTTTCGTTTGAAAACACCTCCAGCAGTGGAGAAAACATTAGTGAAAACGGCTGTGATTCTACGTATTCCTTTTACTGGCAAGTTTTACAATCCGGTGGATTCGTTTTAAATAGTGGAACATTCGGCACACCAAATGGCTTTACAGGATCTGCGTATGATTTTACACAATGGACAACTGGCTCGGATAATTTAGACATTACATTCAATACTCCTGGTTCGTATGACGTTGTATTGTTTTCCGGGAATTCTTGCGGTGTAGATTCTGTTATACAAACGCTTGTTATTAAACCAACTGCAACGGTTTCTTTTTCTCCTACAGATCAAACGATTTGTAGCGGCGATGCAACAAATAGCATTACCATGACATCCACAGTTCCTGGTTATATTATCACATGGGAAATAACAGACACAACCAATGTTCAAGGAGTTGTAACGATGACAGGTTCCGGCGTATCTCCGTTAGAATTTGATTCTATTACCGTTTTTAATAACGGAACGATTCCCGGAACGATTGAAATCAGCGCGACGGTTGGATGCACGAGTGTTCCCCCAACCATTCATACAATAACAGTAAATCCAGAAGGAACTATTTCTGCAGATCCTTTGACCTCGCTTATTTGCAGTGGGGAAACGACAAACATTGCATTAGAAAGCAATTTAAGTGCAGCAATATTTACTTGGACTGTCGTTGCGCCAAATGCCATAACGGGCGAGGCAAATGGTGCAGGAATTGGAATTAATCAGGTTCTGACAAATAATGGAAATAGCATTGAAACAGCAGTATATACCGTTTCCATTGGGAATGTTGCTTGTCCTGGTCCAGATGTTATCGTATCTGTTGCGGTTCAACCCTTGATTACGATTAATCAAAATGCAGACATAACAGTTTGCCCTGGAGAACAGATCAATCCAGATAATTATATTTCAACGCCAGCAGGAGCTTCCATTTCCTGGAGCAATTCCAATCCTTCTATTGGAATCGGAAATTCAGGAAACGGCGATCTACCAACATGGATAGCGCCGCAAAATTCCACGGGAACTAATATTAACGGAACGATTACCGTTAGTGCACAATTAAATAATTGTCCTGCAGTGGAAGAAGTTTTTACCATTACGATTAATCCATCTCCAATTTTCACCCATTCCATTTCCCCTTCAACAGGGCTAAGTTGCACTACGAATACAGCAACAATAGTTGGAACGGCGAATCCGGCGAATTGTTCCGTAAGTTGGACTGGACCTTCAATCTTATCTGGTTCAAACACGCTTGTGCCAGTCGTGAATGCGCCAGGAACGTATATTGTTACGCTAACAGAAAACACAAGTGGTTGTGCTACAACGGCTTCCGTTCCAATCGATCCGCCAACCCAAATCTCGATTACCCAAGTCTCGATTAATCCCGTTTCCTGTTTTGGTGGCAATAATGGAAGTATCAGCGTTCAAACAGACAATTCCGGTGATTTAGAATACGACTGGTCCCCCTCTGTTTCTTCGAATCAGACAGGAAACAACCTCACAACTGGAAACTATTCCATTACGGTAACAAATGAAGATGGATGTACCGATGATACGACTGTTTTTGTTTCGCAAGCAACGCCAATCGATTTTGCCGTAGCGGATTCTATCGGTTCGGAATGTGAAGAAGCAAATGGTAGTATTTTAGTTGTAGCATCCGGTGGACAAGGCGGTTATTCCTTTGATTGGTCGAATGGACAATCTGGGTCCTTATTATCCGAAGTCGATGCGGGAAATTATTCTTTAAATATAACGGATAATGCAGGATGTGTTATTAGTGGAACCGTTTCTTTAGGATGTACGCCATTAATTCCTTTAATTATTCCACAATTTTTATCCCCAAATAACGATGGGAAAAATGACGTCTGGATTATTCAAAATATTGAATTCTATCCAGATAATAAAGTAACCGTCTACAACCGTTGGGGAAATATTGTTTTTGAAGCGGAGCCATACGCCAACGATT
>CAIYXD010000509.1 GCA_903930085.1 uncultured Flavobacteriia bacterium | reverse complement strand
TGTTTCAGCAGATGCAAATGCGGATAAAAATTACCGGTTTCAGGGATACCAAATCTATCAGTTGGAAAGCAAACAAGTATCATTATCCGACCTTCAAGATGCTGATAAGGCGCGTTTGGTGGCGCAATGCGATTTAGAGGATGGTGTTTCTAGAATTGTAAACTTTGAATTCGATGATGATCTTGGAGCAAGTATTCCAGTTGAACGTGTGGATGGAGAAGATGATGGAATTCGACATAGTTTCCGCGTCACAAAAGATTTATTTGCGCAAGGAAATCCAAATTTAGTGAATTTCAAGCGCTATTATTATGTCGCAATTTCCTATGCCTATAATAATTTCAAAAACTACAATCCAGAAGATGCCGCAACCCTAGATGGACAAAAAAAGCTGTATTTGGCAAGTAGAAAAGCAGCAAGTGGAGAAGTTAAACCAATAGAAGCAATTCCGCACAACCCAATACCGGAAGCCGGAGGAACGCTTCATTATTTTGAATATGGTGAATCGCCAGAAATCACTAGATTGGATGGGTATGGAAATGGGAATCGCGCATTAGAATTAACAGAAATTTCTACAAATTACATCTTGGAAAATGGCTTGTTAGACAAGTTGGTTTACGCTAAAAATGGCGGACCAATCCATATAAAAGTAGTGGATCCTTTAAATGTTGCGAATGGCTATTTCGAATGTAAATTCAAAAATTATACGCCTTCAAATTCAAATGGTGCAGACACAGCAGGTTGGGTAATTTATCGTTTTTCAGAGGAAAATGGAACATTGTTGGATTCCATGGATTCCGAGCAAACAATTACCAACGATACGGAGCAGATAATTCCGAAATGGGGGATTTCCGTGCAGATTAAGCAACAAAACTATTTCGGGCCAAGCGGAAATGCTTCGGTTAAAACAACAGACTTGATTAGTAGTTCCATAAATTTTGCAGATTCTTCCAAACAATGGTTGACTTTTGTGCAAGATAATAGCGCCTTTTTTCCAACCAATTGGATTCGTTCCGGAACATTTCAAGAAACCGAAAACGCAGCGAACGATCCGTTTACCACTGCCGCGTGCTACGACGATGAAATTGGAGTGGACGACGAGAGCCGATTTTCCCAACTACTCGGCGGCGGAATTGCGCCGCATCGTCTTACGGGTTACCAATGCAGTTATATGCCGCTTGCATATTACAACCTTCCAACTCCGGGATCGAGTAAATCTTACGCTTCGATTAGTTTCTTACCAAGTGTAGATATTGTGCTGACATCGGATAAGTCAAAATGGACACGTTGTCCCGTTATTGAACTGGGAAGAGATGCTGCATTAAATATTGGTAATTGTTCACCTGGAGCAATGCGTAAAAGTAAAAGTGTTACAAAATATGGCGCAGAAGATGGAACTGGAACTGGAATGGGATGGTTTCCAGGATACGCTATCGATTTAGAAACCGGAGCGCGTTTGTACCTAGCTTTTGGAGAAAACTCCTTTTTGGGTGCAGAAAATGGCGCGGATATGATTTGGAATCCAACTGACCGTTTAGTGGACGGATCTGGAACACCAAGAATGGGTGGAATGCATGCAATTTATGTATTTAGCCACAACCAAGCAAGCATCAATGATTTTCTACCTGGATTTGATTTCCCACCATATTATCCGGAGCAAGGAGAGAATAACTCGAGTAATTTTGCTTACCAGAAAATGCTAGAAATTGAAAACAATAATGCCGTAGCGAAAAGACAGTTGTATGGAAGTCTTTCCTGGATTGCTTATCCTTTGCTGAAGAATGGAGGTCAATTACTTTCTACGGATGTGCATATTCGCTTGCGGGTAAATAAAGAATATAAGAATTATTCCGCAAGTAATTTGAATAATGGAAGACCGATGTATTCTTGGAACATGACTTCTGGAAGCACGATTACACAAAGCGAAAATGCCTTGGCAGATGCACTGAAATTAATCAATGTTGTGCCAAATCCGTACACTGCTTTTTCGGAATACGAAAACAATAAATTAGATACTAGAGTAAAGATTACGAATTTACCAGAAAAATGTACGGTACAAATTTTCTCGACGCAAGGAAAGCTGGTTAAGACGATGAAAAAAGACAGTCCTGTTACATTTTTGGACTGGACATTGACCAACCATGCAAATATTCCAATTGCATCTGGCGTTTATTTGATTCATGTCACTGTACCTGGTATCGGTGAAACAATTGTTAAAGCATTTATTTCGATGCGAACAGTAGATTTACAGAATATGTAACTG
>CAIYXD010000508.1 GCA_903930085.1 uncultured Flavobacteriia bacterium | reverse complement strand
ATAGATATGGCGAGGTCCATTGCTATACTTTTAATGTTGGAAGGTCATTTTACAGGTTCAGCATTATCAAATGAATATAAGAGCAGCGAATACTTTTTATACACCGTTTGGGAAACGATTCACGGCATAACAGCACCATTATTCTTTACCGTAACAGGGCTGATTTTCGTTTATCTATTAACTGCGAATAATGAAATAAATTTCCGGAAAAACATCCGTGTTAGAAAGGGATTTAAGCGCGTAATCGAATTGATTTTCTGGGGTTATTTGCTACAATTAAAATTATGGAGTATGTATAAAGCATACATGGCTGGAAGTGAAATCCGCTTGGAACGATTCTTTTCTTTTCATGTACTGCAATCCATCGGTGTCGGAATCTTTTTATTATTACTGGTTTATGGGTTGTATAAATGGATTAATAAAGGTGCATTATATTGGTATTATTTGGCTACTGCTCTACTGCTCTATTTTTGTAACGCGTACCTACAAAATTATGTTTTAATAGAAGAAGCCATGGTCGCGGCTAGAATAAAATCTAATCCGGATTATCTTCCAATTGGCGCGCATCCTATCATTCAAAACATGATTTACGGCCCACATTCTAGTTTTGGGTTTGTTAAATTCTCAGGTTATGTGCTCCTTGGTGGAATGCTCGGTAGTATGATTCGAATATATGAAAAGAACACAATAAAACTTTGGTTTGGACTTTCTTTCATTTTGATAGGAATTTTTATAAATATATCAATCCAAACTATTTTTCATTCCATTGACCACCTTACGAACTACATCGGTTTAACGGAAAATGGCGTTTTGAGGTTAAACAGTACTTATTTTGTTCGATTTGGTCAGGTTCTTGCTGTACTGGGAATTCTGATCCTTATAGATAAATACATGACCATAAAATCAAAATTATTTTTAAAAATTGGACAAAACACCTTGCCTATATATATTCTTCACAGTATTATTTTATACGGTGGTATTTTAGGGATTGGTTTGAACCCGATTGTATTCAACAAAAATTTACCGCCAATGCTGGCCATAAGTATTTCTATATTTTTTATATTTGTTTTTGTGTTAATGGTAAAACATATTGAACCATTAGAGCGATTCTACCTCAAATTTTTAAATTTATTCAAGTTCAAAAAAGTATAATGTTATTTCGCTTATTCCTATTATTCCTGTTCGTGAATTTCAATTCTCTTGCTCAGCCAAACAATATTCTTTTTTTGGGGAATAGCTTTACGCACATGAATAATTTGTATAAAATATATGGAAATCTTGCAAATTCGAAGGGTAAATCCGTTTATACCGATACTCTAGCAGTCAGTGGAAGTACCTTGATGCAACATACATTAAGAAATAATACCTATAAAAAAATTCAATCTAAAAATTGGGATTATGTTTTTATTCAAGGTTTCAGTAGAGAGCTATCTTATGATTCCTTAAGAATTGCAAAAGAAACCATTCCCTATGCACAACAGTTAATAGACAGTATAAAGCAATACAATCCGTGTGCAAACATCTACTTTTATATGACTTGGGGTTACGCAGAAGGATTTGTGGATTCCATTCCTGATGATAACTACACGTTAATGCAAGAACGCATTCAACGAGGATATATGCAATTAAGCAAAGCAACGGGCTGTTATCCAATTGCACCAGTTGGAATGGTTTGGCAGGAAATACGTAAACGCTATCCGGAAGTTATATTGTATTCTGAGGATAAACAGCATCCAAGTTTGTATGGTAGTTATATCGCCGCATGCACGTTTTACTCCTGTATGTATAAAGAAACACCATTGAATGGGTTATCGCCAAAGAAAATAGAGCCAATTCACGCTTTAAACATACAGCAAACTGCCGCTGATTATGTGTTTCAAAACTTTGATTTATATAATTTAGATACTATTCAAGTACCAAAGCATCAAAAACCGCCGAAAATTGATTTCACAATCACTGAAAATTGGTTGAATATTACGTTGGATAACAAAACAATTGGTGGCGTAAAATATTATTGGGATTTTGGCGATGGAAACCGATCTTCTAAAAAGAATCCGAAACACTATTATGCTAAAAACGGGAAATATACGGTTACTTTAAATGTGCTGTTTGATTGCCACTGGTATCAACTTAAGAAGACAGTAAAAGTATCAAAAAGCCAAAAGAATTCTAAATCACCTGTAAAAACAAAAAAACCTACTAAACCTTAAGGAGATTTATTACTGATAGAATTTTGAATCGAAGAAATTTAAACCGCCTCAGAGATTAATTTTGCAATTTCCGCTAAACGACTTTCTTCTATTTTAAGCTTAGGTTTCGAAAAATCCATATCCGAAAGCGAATTTATTGGAATCAAATGGATGTGCGCATATGGCACTTCCAATCCGATTACAGTAACTCCAATTTTTTTGCAAGGAAAGACATTCTTTAATTTGCGTGCAACTGATTTAGAGAAAATCATCATATCTGCTAAAAGTGCATCCTCCATGTCAAAAATATAATCTACCGCTATCTTTGGGATTACTAGAACGTGACCTTCTCTTAATGGCATAACATCTAAAAAAGCTAAAAATTGATCGTTCTCTGCAACTTTATTACACGGAATTTCACCAGAAACAATTTTAGAGAAAATGGAACCCATTACCTGGAAATTTCAATTATTTCAAATTGCAGTATCCCATTTGGGGTATGAATATCTGCTATATCTCCTTGCTTTTTACCAAGTAAACCTTTTCCGAACGGGGAATCAATAGAAATCTTCTTTTCTTTTAAATCCGCTTCATTTTCAGCGACTAAAATATACTCCACTTCCATTCCATTCGAAATATTTTTGATTTTCACCTTGGAAAGGATAAAAACTTTTGAATTATCGATACTCGTATTATCGATTAATCGCGCATTAGAAATAATTGCTTCCATTTTTGAAATCTTCATTTCCAACAAGCCTTGCGCCTCTTTAGCAGCATCGTATTCTGCATTCTCAGATAAATCTCCTTTATCGCGAGCTTCCGCAATTTGATCAGATATCGCAGGACGTTGAATTGTTTTCATTTGATGCAATTCATCCTTTAATTTTTTTAAACCTTCTGCTGTATAATAACTTATTTGTGACATGGTGGAGAATTTAATCTATATAAAAAAAAACGAAGAGAGCCTTTGGAGCTCTCTTGGTTAACAAATATAAAAAGAAAAATACTTATTTCAAATTGATGGTTGCACCGATTGTATGAATAACACCGAATACACCCGCTAAACGAGTTGCGTATTCGATTCCTAGTGCACTTTTATTCTTCCCTACAATTGCATCAACTGAAAAACCTGCTGTAGGTCCAACCAATGCATTTGAACGGTTCTCAGCAGAGAATAAATTTTTCTCATAAACGTACCCCGCTCGGAAATTGAAAGCAACTTTCTCATTCGTCATTGCATAATCCAAACCTAAACGGTATTGATCATTCGAGAATGAGTTAGCAGTAAAGCCCAATGCCAAATTCAACTTACTCTTTTCATTAAAAATGAAATCATAAGAACCACCGATAGACAATAATGAAGGCATTTCAAACGTAGAAGATCTTTCTTCTAAAGAACCATTAAATCCTGTAGATAAATAAGAAACTTGTTGTGCTAGACCATCACCTTTGTAACGCATTACAGGACCTACATTTTTAAGTGTAATTCCAAACTTGATATGATCTTGTTCACCTGTAACGTAGCGAATACCTGCATCAATAGCAATTCCATTTGCTTTTAAGTTGGAAATATTCTCTGAAATAACTTTAAAGTTTATCCCTCCATAAATAGATGCAGAAAAAGCCCGTGCATAACCAACATTGAAAATATTTGCTCTTGGTGAAAAGAAACCGATATTCCCTTCTGGATTAGCAACAGTTGTAATTTGAACATCACCAAAATTCATGGATTGTACACTCACTGCTATTACATCTGACTCAGATAAACGTTGAGAAAAACCAGCGCTATTGAAAGATATACCTGCATTCCCCATCCAATTGCTGTAATTGAATTTGATTTGGGTTTTATCCGAAAACGCTAATCCTGCAATGTTTACGTAAGTTGCTTCAATTCCATTTACGGAAGCAATTCCAGCGTCACCACCTGCAGCACTTCTAGCCCATGGGTTAACCAATAAATGAGATGCCCCTGCAGAACCCACACGGTCTTCATTTCCTGCACTTGCTGTGAAGCTGCAAACTACAGCTCCAACAACTAATACACTTTTAATATTTATGATCGAATTTTTCATTTCAACTAGTTTAGATCAATGATTAAATACCTTGTAAATCGACTTGTCTCATTCCTCCGAAGAATTTCAAAACAACTTCTCCAACTTCTGGAACATCCACGTGGATTAAATAAACACCTCCAGCAACCGGAATAGCTTTTGCATTATTTAAATCCCAGTCTATAGAAGTCGTTGGACTATCCTTTTTAAATGTGCGAACCAATTTACCATTTACAGTGTAAATCTTAACAGTACATTTTTCAGGTAAATTTGTGATTTTAACACGCGTATCCAATCTACTTCTTTCGTATTCAGAGAATGCATAATACGGATTTGGAACAACATTTATCATTTTTAGAGCATCTACCAATTGATCCTTGCTCGCAGTTACGGTTGAAATATCATCCATAGACCAAGAATACATTGGTTTTCCACCATTATCATTTGTTGCTACAAAATCCTTGTACTCTTTGTTGATTCTCAAACGAATTGTAACGTCTGTGGAGTTTACCTCTTGATCTGGTGCAAGCATTGGATATGCAACCCAAGATAAACTTCCATAAACCTCACGCTTTGCAGTTGAACTGTTTGTTTCTATTTCCAACATTTTTTGGTACAAGAAATTACCAGATAATGTTTCTGCATCTCCTTTTATGTATGCTGGGAAGTCAAAACCTGAAGCAAAATTGTTAATTGTCTTTTGGTTGTAACTGTACACATAAATAGCGTGCATTCCACCCATCAAAGGAGAACCTGTTCCATTTACCAAACGTTCAGTTGGATTCCAAATCATGTCAGCGCCATTTTCGCCACCCAAGAAGGAATTCTCACCGAATGCCATGTATAAACGCGCTCCAGATTCCATATCCACTGCGTAACCTGGGAACCAACCCATTCCAGTTTCTGGATTACCACTTGCGTCTAATGTGCCATCTGGTTTACCATCTCTTCCAACATTCAAACTTTTTCTTCTTGCTCCACCTGCTGCTCCACCAACATTTAATGCTGGAGTTCTACCCAATTCGATAACTGGACAACGTGTCCAAAGGTTCTTATCCGAAGTAATCACAATGTTCACACTTGGCAAGAAACTAATAGAAGCATTATTTTTGGAAGAACCAGGATTAGCAAGATTATAGTAAGCCATTGGCATATAATCCGCTTGGTAACCCACTAATCTATGTGGCGCAATTCCACCACCAAGGATAGTAGCAAACTTTTTGCTTGGATCTTGACCTATTTCGTCCTTGTAGTTACATGGATTAAAATGAGGTAATTCATCTGGCAAACAATCATCTGGATTTACTGGTGAATAATCCCCTGAACGAACCCAGTTTGTTGGGAAAAATGCATCGTTATCTGAAATAGAAGTCAACCAACGCTTAGAAGAATCTGCAAATTCAATACTTGATTCAATCATCTCTGTAACTTTCACCGACTGATTCCCTGCTTCTCCGAAATATTTGTTTTGGTAAATCTGAACAGAAACTCCCCATTGTGGAATTATTTGTTCATTATCTGCTTCAATAGTTGTCTCAGAAGTCACCGAGTCCAACAAAGCACCACCTTTACTTGCGTAGCGGTATATTACCCAACTTGCAGTATCCGCAGCATTCGATGCAGAAGCAATGTAGTCTCTGAATTTACATTCATAAAAGCCACCAGCCAAATTTAAAGGGTCAACTACCTTAACATTTATTGGGCCAGCGCCATAATCGTAAACTGGCTCTTCAACATAACCTTCGTTTAATACTTTAGTTAAAGTAGCAGGTGTGAATTCCAAAGCACGATTTCCATTTCCATATCCGTCCACTCGAGTTATCCTAGGTGAAGAACCATATTCAATGCGTTGGTCTGTTCCACCGGCCTCTGGCATTGGATTATGCGGTATAGCAGTTACAGCTGAAATTGCTGAACCATCAAAATTTAAACGAGAGGAAATATACGGTATTTTCTGACCATCAATTCCTGTTGGATCATTTGGATTGTATTTTTTGAATTCATTGAATGCATAAGCAATCGCAACATAATAATAGGTCTTGTGGTTAATCAAACGTCTATCTCCTTGCGCAAAAACATCTTCCTTTACTTGGAACGAGTGTTTAATCCCTTCATTTGCGCCATCCACCTTCTCCGTAGGAACAGAGAAACCTAAATCTTCATCAAACTCAAAATTAATTATTCTACTTTGGTCGTTTTTCTTATCGCATTGCGCAACTAAACGTGCTTTATCTGGATTATTAATATCTCCGATAGATACTGAAAGATCTTTCAATTGGAAGATTTGGTAACCTTCAAAACGATAGAATCTATCTACTGTTGGATCTGGAATATTAATTTCATCCAACTCCTCGTATTTTTCTTGGTAATTGTTAGAAGAAGAAGGGTTATCGATCATTAAAATCAACTCATTTTCCAATTCCTGAATTGTCAATCTTGGAGCATCTGGTGGAGAAAGAATTTTAAAACAAGCATCGAATAAAGCTTGCGCTTTCGTATCCGCTCTTTTCATTGCTTCAACAGATGAAAATAAATCACCATCCGAACCTCTACCATATACTATACCAACAGTAATGTTATTTACAGCTCCCGGCTTCAAGATGAAAGGACCAGCTGACTGAACAAAACGACGGTCACCTTTTGGATTGTTATTTGTAGATTCATCCCATCCATTTGGAAAACTTGCGCTCATGTCTTCACCACCTGTAGCCCAAAACATTGGATCTGAATCACCAGGGAACATGTAATCAGATGGAATAGCTGTTGCTCCTGTGGAACCAACATAACCTAAACCACCATAAACCATTTCTGAACCATTTGCCCAGCTACCGCTCATGAAATTGTAGTATTGCGCAGCTGTAGAAGGGTCATTGTAAGGGAATTGAGATGTTGAAGTATAGTATGTAAAACGACGCATACCAAAACGTTCGTTGTCAATTATGTTATCTGAATAACCGATACCAACGCCTCTGTATACAATACCATTACCTGCGATTGCTTCAAGAACAGAAGGAACTACTTCCGTGCTTGTTGCCTCGTCAAAATAAGGACCAACATT
>CAIYXD010000507.1 GCA_903930085.1 uncultured Flavobacteriia bacterium | reverse complement strand
TCTAATGCTTTTGATGTGGCATACGATAAAAAGATGCGAGCGAAAATTGAAAGTTTATTGCTTCAGGCAGAAGCCAATAAGACAGCGATTGAAATAAAATACCAAACCGCATTGGCAGCGGCAGATGCTTCATACAAAGAAAAGAAGTATGAAGAAGCTCTGGGTAAATACGAAGAAGCACTAGGGTATAAACCAAAAGAAAAATATCCAAACGATAGGATTCAAGAATTGGACGCGTTGATTCAAGCTGCTAAAAAGGAAGGATTAGCGGATCAACAGGCAAATGCAGAGTATTACAATCTTATAGCAGCGGCAGACGCGTTCAGAGATCAAAAAAAATACGATCAAGCAATTGCAAAATATACAGATGCGCTAGCTAAAAAAACGGAACAATACCCAAAAGATCAAATTATAGCGGTCGAGAAATTGAAGAAGTCAGCTGAAAATCAAGCTAAATACCAGGAAATTATAACCGCTGCAGACATGTTCTTTAGTCAAAAAAGTTATTTGGCAGCGAAGGAAAAGTATTTGCTAGCAACGAAATTAATACCAATCGAACAGCATCCAATTAGTCGTTTGACGGAAATCGAAAAAAGATTAACGGAACAATCCGCTGACAAAGAGAAAAAACAAAAATACGAAGATGCTATTACCGCAGCAGATAATTTGTTTAAGGAAGAGAAATGGGTGAACGCCAAAGCTAAGTACCTAGAAGCGATGGAGTACGAATCTTCTGCAACCTATCCGATTTCTAAAATTTCGGAATGTGAAACACAAATTTTAGCGCTTGAAAAAAACAAAGAAAAAGCAGATAAAATAACCAAACTGTTGACCGAAGGTTCTGCGTTATTTGTTGCCAGTAAATTCGCAGATGCGAAGTTGAAGTTCGACAATGTATTAATCTTGGATCCAGAAAATGCAGAAGCAAAACTCAAGATTGCTGAAATTGGTAAGCGAAATGCTGAAGCGTTGGATGAAGCAGCAAAAGAAGCAACTTTTTTAAAGTTAGTATCGGATGGAGATTTGGCTGCTAAAGGATTGAAATACGCTTTAGCAAAGGAAAAATACGAGGCAGCACTAGTAGTGAAAGCTAATGTCGCTGCGCAATCAAAATTGGATGAGGTTAATAAAAAGATAAAAGAGCAGCAAGATAAAGAGGAATTGGAAATTAAATTCCTAGCGTTGAAGACAGAAGGGATGAATTTTGCTACCGAACAAAAATGGCAGGAAGCAAAAGTTAAATTAACGGAAGCCAACAAAATCCGAATGGATATTCTTATTGTTGCAAAATTAAAGGAAATAGAGAGTAAGATTCAATCCAACGATGCCAGTGCGAAACTGGAGCAAGAATACGCTAAATTTATAGCCGACGCAACGACTAAGGAAACTGCAAACGATTTAGACGGCGCAATTTTGGATTATAAATCCGCGGCAGCGAAGAAGCCGTCTGAACAACTACCGAAAGATAAAATCAAGGAGCTAGAGGCACAGAAAATCAACAATGCACGGCAAAAAGAAATTGACGCAAACTATTTTGCGGTGTTAAAAAAAGGAAAGGAATTAATGGCCTTATTCAATTATTTGGATGCAATCAAAGAATTTAACCAGGCGCTTTTAATTAAACCAAATGAGAAAGAACCATCCGATTTAGCGACTGAGGCGGAACGTTTGGAAAAAGAGAAAAATAACGAAGGAGATCAGGCATACGAAAAAATCCTGACTACAGCACAAGAGAAAATAGATCAAAAAGATTACATCAAAGCGCGCGAATTAGCAAACCGAGCATTAAAAGGAAGACAGACGGATCCACGACCAAAAGATTTGCTTAAGAATATTGATAACCTAGAGAAACAACAAACGGATTATGCTGCAAAAATAGTAGAAGCAGAAAGTTACGCCTCTTCAAATAATTTACAAAAAGCTCTGATTGCATTTGAACAAGCACGACAAATTAAAAGCGATGAAAGTCTTCCTGCGATTCGGATGGATGAATTGAAAAAGCAAATTGCAGAAACAGCTGCCTCTGTTGAAAAAGAAACTTTGTACAAGGATTTTATGCGAAAAGGTGCCGCAGAAATGGGATTAAAAAAATATGAATTGGCATTATCAAACTATCAGAATGCTTTGTCTGTAAAAGAAAATGATGCGATTGCCAAAGATAAAATTTTAGAAATTCAGCAAATTATGGATGATTTATCCAATGCTGTAAAAACAGATTTGGAGCGCAAGGCAGCTAAAGAAGCGTTACTACTTTCTGCAAATAAATTCTTTGAACAGAGAGATTTTCTTGTTGCAAAAGAGGAATATGGAAAGTATTTACTCTTGGACCCATCTAATAACGTTGTAAAAAAACGAATTGTAGAATGTGAGCAACAGCAAGCTTTGAAGGAACAATCCATTGCTAATGCGGCATACAACCTACTTATTGATTCTGCAGATAATTTCTTTGATTTAAAAAGTTACGATAGAGCAAAAATAGCGTATGAAAAAGCACTTTTAATTCGCGATAAGGACGTTCATCCAAAAAATAGGCTGGAGGAAATTAAAACAATTCTAACTCCGGAAATCGTTATTCTTAAATCAAACGCACTGCAAGATCTCGGTGAGCCAACTGATAATTCAATTATGGATGGATATGCTGCTTTAGTGCAAGCTGATATTGAAAGGAAAAATTTGAAAAACGCCAATCTTACTGAAAATTTGGAAGGTGTTTCAAAAGTCAACACTGATTTATATTACCAGAATGCCTCCGTTTTGAAATTGACGGCAGATGAAATTGCATCGATAGAAAATGCAAAAGATGAGGCAAATAAGAATTTA
>CAIYXD010000506.1 GCA_903930085.1 uncultured Flavobacteriia bacterium | reverse complement strand
CATTGGAACTTCCCATTGCAAACTCATCGCAATTTAATCTTCCAATAATTACGGCATCTTCGTCTAGTAATCGCTGCACAGCTGTTGCTGTATATAAGGATTCAAACCCTTCCAAGATTTTAGACGCGGCAGAAACTTTGTGTCCTTTGTAACAGAAATTGTCTTTTAAGCCAATGACCATTCCAGCTAGTTTACCAGCCTTTCCGCTTTTTATTTTTTCGTCGATTATTGCCGCTTGATTTTTTGCTGAATCATCGAACACCTCTAAAAAGGCATTCAAATCCGAATGCTGTTCAATGACCTTTAAATAGCCTTCTACAATATTCAAAACCGAGACACCTGAAGCGAGGGCGCTCTTTACTTCAGCAAAATTTTTATACATTAACCAGGGGATTGACTATTTTTTTTCTTCTGTAGGCAGTTGCTCCTCTTTCACTTCTTCCGTCTTGGAAGCATCTTTGAACTCTTTAATGCCTTTACCTAAACCTTTCATCAGTTCAGGAATTTTCTTACCTCCAAAAAGTAAGAGTGCTACTGCTAAAATTGCAACTACTTGCCACGCTCCAAAAACTCCTAGAATCATCGTTTTAATTTTAAATTCATACAAAGTTACGGATTTCTAATTAAAATAGAATTGTAAAAGTATGCTTTGTGTTAAATAAACAAAAAATGCCTCCGGAATTCCAGAGGCATTTTGAATTGAACTTATTTTTATATTACAATTTTCTTGCAACTTCCACTTCTTCAAACGCTTCGATAACATCGCCAATTTTCAGATCGTCGAATTTATCGATGTTCAAACCACATTCGTAGTTGTTTTTAACTTCACGCACATCGTCTTTGAAACGCTTCAATGAACCCAATGTTCCCGTATGAATAACGATACCATCTCGGATCAAACGGATTTTGGAAGAACGCTTGATTAAACCATCCGTTACGTAGCAACCTGCAATGGTTCCAACTTTTGTAATCTCGAATGTTTCGCGTACTTCTGCCGTTCCAAGCACTTTCTCTTCAATATCTGGAGAAAGCATTCCTTCCATTGCAGCTTTGATTTCTTCGATTGCTTTGTAGATAACGGAATATAAACGGATATCAATCTGCTCTGTTTCTGCTAATTTACGCGCTGCCAAAGATGGACGAACTTGGAATCCAATAATTATCGCATCCGAAGCGGAAGCCAAGTTGACATCTGCTTCAGAAATTGCTCCAACTCCTTTGTGAACAATATTCACTTGAATTTCTTGTGTGGACAAATTCAACAAGGAATCCGATAATGCTTCAATCGAACCATCCACGTCACCTTTCACAATAATATTCAACTCTTTGAAATCACCAATCGCCAAACGACGACCAATTTCATCCAATGTAATGTGTTTCGTTGTACGTAAACCTTGCTCACGGTATAATTGCTCTCGTTTAGACGCAATTGTTTTCGCTTCTTTTTCATCATCCATCACGTGGAATTTATCTCCAGCGCTTGGTGCGCCATTGATTCCAAGAATCGATAATGGTTGGGAAGGTCCAGCCGTTTTCAGAATAACGCCATGTTCATCGTGCATTGCACGAACACGACCATAATTTCTACCAACTAGTACGATATCTCCAACTTTAAGCGTTCCAGATTCTACAAGCATATTTGTAACGTACCCTTTTCCTTTATCCAGAGAAGATTCGATTACGGTTCCCAATGCATTTTTGTCTGGATTTGCTTTCAAGGTAAGCATTTCTGCTTCCAATAATACTTTTTCCAATAAGGCATCGATATTCAGATTCTGCTTCGCGGAAATCTCTTGCACTTGGTATTTTCCTCCCCAATCTTCCACCAAGATATTCATTTGGGAAAGTTGTTCGCGGATTTTATCTGGATTTGCGCCAGGTTTATCAATTTTATTTATGGCGAATACCATTGGTACGCCAGCTGCTTGTGCATGCGAGATTGCCTCTTTTGTTTGTGGCATTACGTCATCATCCGCAGCAACGATAATAATCGCTACATCCGTTACTTGCGCACCACGAGCACGCATCGCTGTAAAGGCTTCGTGACCTGGTGTATCTAGGAATGTCATTTTTCGACCGTCCTTTAACGTTACAGAATAAGCACCAATATGTTGCGTAATTCCTCCGGCTTCCCCTTCGGTTACGTTTGCATTTCTAATTTTATCCAATAAAGACGTTTTACCATGATCTACGTGTCCCATCACCGTAATAATTGGCGGACGATCAATTAAATCTTCTTCTTTGTCCTCTTGAATAGGAATAGCATCTTGTACTTCCGCGCTAACAAACTCTGCCTCATAGCCGAAGTCTTCCGCTACAATCTGAATTGTTTCCGCATCCAATCGTTGGTTGATTGAAGCAAATATTCCGAGCGACATACAAGCAGAAATTACCTGAGTTGGTTGCACATTCATCATGGAAGCAAGTTCCGAAACCGTAACAAATTCAGTCAGTTTCAATACTTTTTCTTCCATTTCAGCAGCTGCCATTTCCTCTTGACGACGATTTGCTACTGTATCTCTTTTTGCTCTTCTGTTTTTGGAAGATTTAGATTTTGCTCCTTGATTAGATAATCTAGCAAGCGTATCTTTAATCTCCTTTTGGATATCTTTTTCTTTAATTTCCGGCTTCTCGAATTTCGGAGCGCCTTTTTTAAAGTTTTTATTTGCCGGTAAAATAGGCCCTCTTGCTGCAGGAGCACCAGGAGTTCTTGGCGCATTCACACCAGGAGCAGCGTTACCATCAACTTTTTTAATGCGTTTTCGTTTTTTGCGCGCTTCTGCCGCAGCTGCACCTGGAGACAATGGTCGAATCCCTTGAATTCTTGGTTTTTCAACTGGCAATTCAATTCTTCCTAAAACGGTTGGTCCTGAAAGGACTTTTCGCTCCGCTCGAATTGTTTCTATTTCTTTCGGTTCTTCAGTAACTTTTTCGGTTTTAGAAACCGTTTCCTCTACTTTTTTAACTTCAGCAGGTTTTTGTGCCTGAACAGCAGGAATTGTTTTTGGTGTTTCGGCCTGGTATTTTTTCTTGTCCGGACGTGTTTTTGTATTTAACTTGTCTAGATCAATTTTACCGATTACTTGCACTTGCATTTCACCTTCGCCGATTGTTTTTGCATCGGACACTGGCGCAGCAGCTGCAACAACTTCTGGTTGAACAACTTCTTCTTTTAAAGGTATTTCTACCTGAACCGGCTCTTCCACCTTCTCCACTTCTTCTTTCTTCTTCGGCTCTTCGAAAACACTTCGCTTAATCTCTTCCATGTTTATTGGATCGGAATCATCGAAATCTTCTGAAACTTCGGGAGCTTCCTCAGGTTTAGAGTCGCGAATAGAGATTGTTTCTCTTTTTTCTCTTTTTACCGATGAAAACTTAGATTGTTCTTTCAAGTTTTGATCTGCGGCAAATTCTTTTTGTAGAACATCATAATGTTCACCTTCCAACTTTGTGTTGGGGTTTGCATCAATTTTTATTCCTTTTGATTCTAGGAATTCAACTAGCGTAGAGACACCCACATTGAGTTCCCCAGCTGCTTTTCCTAATCTTATTGGTTTTCCGGCCATATAATTATGCGTCCTTCGTTTTTACTTTTTCAGTAATTTATTTTCCTACAAGTTATAAATAATTGCCAAATTATTCAAACTCTGCACGCAGGATTCTAAACACTTCTTCAATTGTTTCTTGTTCTAAATCTGTTCTTGTAACCAAATCATTGATGCTCATTTCTAGTACTGATTTAGCTGTATCACAACCAACAGCTTTCAATTCATCAATAATCCAGCTATCAATTTCATCTGCAAACTCTTCTAAGTCCACGTCTTCCACATCTACTTCGCCTTCGCGGTATACATCCAATTCGTAGCCACTTAATTTCCCTGCCAATTTAATGTTATGTCCACCTTTACCAATTGCTAAAGAAACTTGGTCTGGCTTTAAGAAAACTTTTGCTCTTTTTGCTTCTTCGTTTATTTCGATAGAGGATATTTTTGCTGGAGAAAGCGCTCGTTGAATTAACAGCTGAGAATTGCTTGTATAGTTGATAACGTCAATGTTCTCGTTGCGTAATTCTCGCACAATTCCATGTATACGTGACCCTTTCATCCCAACGCAAGCTCCAACTGGATCAACGCGGTCATCGTAAGATTCTACTGCTACTTTCGCTCTTTCACCTGGTTCACGAACAATTCGTTTAATTGTGATTAGACCATCAAATACTTCTGGCACTTCCAATTCAAACAAACGCTCTAAGAATTCAGGCGCAGTTCTCGACAAGATAATTACCGGACTGCTATTCCGCATATCCACTTTGGCAACAACTGCGCGAACAGTTTCACCTTTTTTGAAATAATCAGATGGTATTTGTTCTGATTTCGGAAGCAACAATTCGTTTCCTTCGTCATCCATTACCATAATTTCTTTCTTCCAAACTTGGTAAACCTCACCTGTTACGATCTCTCCAATTCTCTCCTTGTAAATTTTGTACAAGTGATCTTTTTCAAGTTCCATAATGCGTGAAATCAAGTTTTGACGCAAGGATAAGATATTACGACGACCAAAGTCACCGAATTTAAACTCTTCCGTTACCTCTTCTCCGATTTCAAAATCAGGTTCAATTTTTATTGCGTCTGAATAAGCGATCTCGGTATTTTGATCTTCTACTTCTCCATCGTCAACAATTTCTTTATTCAAGAAAATTTGTACATCTCCCTTGTCAATATTTACAATGACATCGATGTGTTCGTCTGTGTTGAATTTTTTCTTTAGCATTGCACGGAAAACATCTTCCAATACATGCTGCATCGTTTGTTTATCGATACTTTTTAACTCTTTAAACTCCGAAAACGATTCAACTAACTCAAGGCTATTCATATTTACCTATTTAAATGAAATAACAATTTTTGTTTCCTTTATCTGATCCATTGGAAGCACGTGTTGCTCCACAATTAATTCTTTCTTT
>CAIYXD010000505.1 GCA_903930085.1 uncultured Flavobacteriia bacterium | reverse complement strand
CGAAAACAAGTGCTCCAAACTTGGAACAGTATTTCTAATATTTTGAATTTTGGTGCAAAGTTCACTGTTGCCAACGAAGCACATTTTTACTTTTGCATCGTTTAAAATATACCGGTAATCATTTTCTGAAATGTTGGGATAAAGCGGCACTACGATTGCGCCAATTTGTTGAATTGCGATATCCATTATATTCCATTCCACGCGGTTGTTTGAAACAAGTGCAACGGTATCTCCAGGAGCAATTCCAAAAGCAATTAAGCCTCTAGAAACGTTCATTGCTTCCTCCAAAAATTGGTGTGTTGAAACCCCAATCCATTCGCCATTTGTTTTGGTAACAAACATATCCGACCTAGGATATTTCTCCAATTGATAATACGGAATATCGAATAATCTTTTCGCTTGAATCATAGTTTTTTGGCTTTAGTAATGCGTACGAATATAAATATAAAATTATCTTTTTAAAATCTATAGTGTTGATTAAATATAAAATTTTGAATGTAGAGGGTTTAAACTATATAATGGATAAGTAGGTTTTTTTCATTTTTTACTTGTTTTAAAATTAGCTAATTTTTCAAGAAAAATTCAGTAATAGAATCTAGATAAAATCGCACTTTTTTTAAGGGATCACTCATTTTAATCGGACGTTTGAAAATTCGATAATTTGAACGTACGAAATATTCATTCATACCATTGATTTATTCGTCAGCAAAGTCAAATCCTTAATTGCTCCGTATATTTGAATGTTACCCAAAATAGAAAGGTTTTATAAAAGTTTTATACAAACTTAATAGAGGTGTAACTTTTACAGTTCTCAGATTGTTTTAACTGCAATTGCAAAGGAAATTTTGAAAAGACACGAGTACAATAGTGCAGTAAGTTCGCATAGCAATAAATTATATGGCTATGCGGTTAAATTTCTCCGTAATACGGAGGATGCACAAGATATTGTACAAGATGTTTTTGAAAAATTATGGATCAACCGTAAAAAAGTGGAAGTAGAAAAGGCAAAATCGTGGATGTTTACAACTGCGCACAATGCCATGCTAAATTTGATTAAAAAAAAACAACGCACACAATTTCCAGGTGATGATAAATTACCTGAAAATAGTAAAGTAGATGTTAGTGTTTTTGAATCGAAGCAGCTAATTGACAGAGCAGTCAATATTTTACCTCCGATACAGAAAAGTATTATTTTACTGCGTGATTTAGAAGGATATTCCTACGAGGAAATTGGTTCAATTTTAGAATTGTCCGATTCTCAAGTAAAGGTGTATTTGTTCCGAGCAAGAAACAAAATTAAAAAGCAGTTAAAAGGTTTGGTAGAATTGGTATGAGTATCCCGTCTTTCTCAAATATTGATCGTTGGCTTTTTGAGCGAATGGAAGGAAATCTTTCCACAGAGCAACTGGCGCAGTTACAAGCATTTTTGCTAAAACATCCTGAATTGGATGTCGACCAGGATATGTGGGAACTTGCAAAAGTAGATGCTGAAGAATTAGTTTTCCCGAATCAACAAAAATTACTTAAACGAGAAGGAATTGGTTGGTATGCAATTTCTGGCTATTCTGCGATTGCCCTCGTTATTCTAATCGGACTATTTATTCAATTCAGCGGTTTGGAAAACATTCCACTTACGCAGGTTATTCATCCGGATTCTGCTCAAAAAACGGCAACATTACCAAAGCTTCATGCAACTAAATCCAAACAAACTTTAGGCGCAGTGAATTCAGGATTTGTTGTAAAGACAAAAAAACCAGCTAATAAGCGGATTGAAAATAGCACTTCCTTTCCTTCTAATGGAAACGTATTTGCATTAAAAGCTACTATTTCTAGTAATCCAAGTAATAATTTAACGCGTAATCTAACGCTTAAATTTGAAAATACCGAAAAGCCACAATATTCTGTAGAAGTCCAAGAAAATTTTCAGGAAATCGAAAATAGTGGAATTACAAGTGTTGTAATGGTCACAGAACGTTCGAATTTACCTTCATCACCGCTGGCTGCGGATCAAAATGAAGCTACCTTAAAACCAGATGGATTAGGAGATGATTTGGCGATAGCGCAAAACAAAACCAATGAATTAAAGGAAACAAAGTCAATTCAGAAAGAGGACAAATTAACTGGTGTTGAACAAGAAGCAGCTATTACTTCAAAATCTTCAAAATTGGATTACGGCTATACGATGCACAACAAAATGAGAAAAATCGGTCGTTCCATCCAACGAATGATGGACAATCCAATCGCCTTAAAAAACAGAAAAGATACGTATTATCATGTTCCAGGAATGCAAGCGATGGATGTGAATTTCGGTTCTGCGGGAACCATGCTTGCAACGCGCGTTCAAACAGTCTCTAGAGCACAATGGCTTGGACAAGAAAACCAGCAAATCATGAACCAGCTTTCCATCGATGGATATTCTTATGGAATGCGCGGTGGGGTTGGTTTTCAGTTTAACCACAATTACTATGGTAAAGGTGGCATAGAAAATTACCACGCTTCCTTACTTTATTCTCCGAAGTTTTCGATTGCCCGAAATGTGTTAATAGAACCATCCATTCGCTTTAAAATGGG
>CAIYXD010000504.1 GCA_903930085.1 uncultured Flavobacteriia bacterium | reverse complement strand
ATTATTTTTGGCGTCCCAATGGGAAATAATTTCAGAAAGTATGAAAACGGTACAGTTTAGAGAGGCTTTAAGAGAAGCAATGTCAGAGGAAATGCGTCGTGATGAATCCGTGTTTTTAATGGGTGAAGAAGTTGCAGAATACAATGGTGCATATAAAGTTTCGCAAGGCATGCTGGATGAATTCGGTGCAAAAAGGGTAATTGACACCCCTATTGCTGAATTGGGCTTTGCTGGAATTGCTGTTGGAGCATCCATGAATGGTTTACGACCAATCGTAGAATTCATGACATGGAATTTTGCAATTCTTGCAGCGGATCAGATCATAAATAGTGCAGCTAAGATGATGCAAATGTCAGGCGGGCAATATTCTTGTCCTATTGTATTCAGAGGTGGTAATGGAACGGCAGGTCAACTTGGCGCAACCCATTCACAATCCTTTGAAGCATTTTATGCACATGTTCCAGGCTTGAAAGTTATTACACCATCTAATCCATACGATGCAAAAGGTTTATTAAAAGCGGCTATTCGCGACAACGATCCAGTTGTCTTTTTGGAATCAGAAAAAATGTATGGCGACAAAGGAGAAATTCCGGAAGGAGAATATATCATTCCAATTGGAGTGGCTGATGTAAAAAGAAAAGGAACCGATGTTACGATTGTAACTTTTGGAAAAATCATAAAAGTTGCTTTCGAAGCAGCAGATGTTTTAGAAAAAGAAGGTATCTCTGTTGAAGTAATCGACTTGAGAACTGTTCGCCCTATCGATTACGCATGTGTTGTTGAATCTGTAAAGAAAACCAACCGATGTGTTGTGGTGGAAGAGTCTTGGCCATTAGCATCTATTTCTTCTGAGATAGCATACCATTTGCAACGATATGCATTTGATTATCTAGATGCTCCAGTTGTGCGTGTTACGCAAACAGATACTCCTTTTGCATTTTCGCCTACTTTGATTGAAGAAGCTTTGCCAAATGTTGAAAGAATAGTTAAAGCAGTTAAAAGCACTTTATATAGAAACTAATTTATTCGCAAAATGAGTTTTAGACTCCTGCCGCTTTTGTTGGTAGGAGTTTTTTGTTTTGATAGAATTACGGCGTCACACTTTTCAGTATTTCATTGAAATGGTTATAATGTCTCCACTTTCTGCTTTTTAGATTTAGGTTACACATTCTAATTTTGGGGTTCTTTAGCTTTCATTTTATTGATCAATTAAAGATGTAAACAGTTAATTGTGAAAAAACTTGCTTTTTTTTTGCTCACTAGTTGGATTTTAAAATTAAATGGATATCTTTGCACCCCTCAAAGTGCGTTTGGGGCAATTATTTATTTTATAAAATTAAGAGTATTTTATGCCAACTATTCAACAGTTAGTTCGCAAAGGAAGAACAGCGGTAGTAAAGAAAAGCAAGTCTGCCGCACTTGATTCATGTCCACAGCGTAAAGGGGTATGTGTAAGAGTTTACACCACTACTCCAAAAAAACCGAACTCCGCGATGCGTAAAGTAGCAAGGGTGCGTTTAACCAATGGTAAAGAGGTTAATGCATATATCGGTGGTGAAGGTCACAACCTGCAAGAACACTCCTTAGTGCTTGTTCGAGGCGGAAGAGTAAAAGATTTACCTGGGGTTCGTTACCACATCGTTCGTGGTGCGGAAGATACAGCTGGGGTAGAAGGAAGAACTCAACGTCGTTCTAAGTACGGAACAAAAAGACCTAAACAAAAATAATTAAAGCTTTTAAGACATGAGAAGAAGAAAAGCCAAAAAAATTGCGATACTACCAGATCCAAAGTTCAATGATGTTGTTGTAACAAAATTTGTGAACAACCTAATGTACGATGGTAAAAAGAATTTAGCATTTAAAATATTCTACGAGGCAATTGAAATTGTAGACAAAAAAATCGAAGACCAAGAAGGTTTAGATGTGTGGAGAAAAGCATTGGAAAATGTAACTCCAGTTGTTGAGGTGCGTAGCCGTCGTGTAGGTGGTGCAACATTTCAAATACCAACACCCGTTCGTGAAGATAGAAAAGCTTCCCTTGCTATGAAATGGTTGATCGGATACTCTAGAAAGAGAAACGAGAAAACAATGGCTGGTAAATTAGCTTCTGAAATTATCGCTGCTTCCAAAGAAGAAGGTGCTGCATACAAGAAAAAAGAAGATACATTAAGAATGGCTGAGGCTAACAAAGCATTCTCACATTTTAGATTTTAAGTAATATGGCAAGAGATCTTAAATATACTCGTAACATTGGAATTGCAGCTCACATTGATGCTGGTAAAACAACAACTACGGAACGTATTCTTTATTACGGAGGGGTGAGCCACAAAATTGGTGAAGTACACGATGGTGCTGCAACAATGGACTGGATGGAGCAAGAACAAGAAAGAGGTATTACAATTACTTCTGCTGCAACAACTTTAGATTGGGTTTACAGAAAAAATAAATACCACGTTAATATTATTGATACACCGGGACACGTTGACTTTACAGTTGAGGTGAATCGTTCATTAAGAGTTCTAGACGGTTTAGTTTTCTTATTCTCAGCAGTTGATGGTGTAGAGCCACAATCTGAAACAAACTGGCGTTTGGCAAATAACTACAATGTTCCAAGAATTGGTTTTGTTAACAAAATGGACCGATCAGGAGCAGATTTTCTTAACGTTTGCCGTCAGGTAAAGGTAATGTTAGGAAGTCATGCTTTGCCACTTCAAATTCCAATTGGTGCTGAAGATGATTTTAAAGGTGTTATCGATTTAATCAACTTCAAAGGAATCGTTTGGAATGAGCACGATCAAGGAATGACGTTTCAAGAAGTTGAAATTCCAGCTGATATCCTAGAAGAAGCTACTGAATACAGAGAGAAACTATTAGAAGCAGTAGCAGAATTCAATGAAGAATTAATGGAGAAATATTTTGAGGATCCACAGTCTCTTACAGAAAGAGAAATATTGGATGCCTTGAGACAAGCTACAATTACTGGTAAAGTTGTACCAATGATGTGTGGTACTGCATTTAAAAATAAAGGAGTTCAAGCGATGTTGGATATGGTAATGGAAATTCTTCCTTCGCCATTAGATGTTGAAGCAATTGTTGGTATCAATCCAAAAACAGAGGAGCCAGCTTCGCGTCAGCCTTCATTTGATGAGCCTTTCGCAGGTTTAGCTTTTAAAATCGCAACAGATCCATTTGTTGGTCGTTTGTGCTTTGTCCGAGCATACTCAGGTAAATTACCTGCAGGTTCTTACGTTTACAATACTCGTTCAGGTCAAAAAGAACGTATTTCTCGTATTTTCCAAATGCACGCAAATAAGCAAAATCAGATTGATGAATTAGGAGCTGGTGATATTGCTGCAGTTGTTGGATTTAAGGACATTCGTACAGGTGATACACTTTGTGCAGAAGGTTTCCCAATTGTTTTAGAATCAATGGACTTCCCAGATCCAGTTATCGGGGTTGCAATTGAACCTAAGACTCAAGCAGATATGGATAGACTTTCAACAGGTTTATCAAAATTAGCTGAAGAAGATCCTACTTTCCGCGTAAATACAGACGAAGAGTCAGGACAAACAATCATTTCTGGAATGGGTGAGCTTCATCTTGAGATCATTATTGACCGTTTGAAACGTGAGTTCAAAGTGGAAGTTAATCAAGGAGCTCCTCAGGTAACGTATAGAGAAGATATTACAGCTTCTGTAAATCACCGTGAAATCTACAAGAAACAATCTGGTGGACGTGGTAAATTTGCGGATATCGTTGTTAAAATTTCTCCACAAGATAATGCAGAGAAAACAGGATTAGAATTCGTTAACTCTATCAAAGGAGGTAATATTCCACGTGAATTTATTCCATCAGTAGAAAAAGGATTCAAAGAATCAATGAAAAATGGTATTTTGGCAGGTTACCCTGTTGAAGCTATGAAAGTTGAGTTGTTAGATGGTTCGTTCCATGCTGTCGATTCAGATTCATTGTCTTTCGAATTAGCAGCTAAGATGGCATATCGTGCAGCTTTGAAAAACTGTAAACCTATTTTGTTGGAGCCAATTATGAAATTGGAAGTAATTACTCCTGAAGAAAATATGGGTGATATCGTTGGTGATTTAAATCGTCGAAGAGGATTAATGAAAGGTATGGATGATAAAAATGGAGCTAAAGTTCTTAAGGCTGATGTTCCTTTATCTGAAATGTTTGGATACGTTACGCAATTGCGAACAATGTCTTCTGGTCGTGCAACTTCAACCATGGAATTCTCACATTTTGCAGAAGCTCCGAAGAATGTTGCTGAAGCGGTTGCTTCAAAAAATTAATGGTAAAAATTCAGCTAAAATAAACAAGTAGATGAGCCAAAAAATAAGAATAAAATTAAAATCATACGATCACAATTTAGTAGATAAATCTGCTGAGAAAATCGTAAAAACTGTTAAGGCGACCGGTGCAGTTGTTAGTGGACCAATTCCATTGCCAACACACAAGCGTATCTATACAGTATTGAAGTCTCCACACGTTAACAAAAAAGCGCGTGAGCAGTTTGAATTGTGTTCATACAAGAGATTATTAGATATTTACAGTTCTTCTGCGAAGACTGTTGATGCACTAATGAGATTAGAGTTGCCAAGTGGGGTTGACGTAGAAATTAAAGTTTAATAATTTAATAGTTAAAGTATGCCAGGAATAATTGGTAGAAAAGTCGGAATGACTAGCATCTACAGTGCCGAGGGTAAAGCAATGCCATGCACAGTTATAGAAGCAGGTCCTTGTGTCGTAACTCAGGTTAAGACACAAGACAGAGATGGTTACGAGGCAGTTCAATTGGGATTTGGAGTCCGCAAGGAAAAAAATACTCCAAATGCATTGAAAGGTCACTTTAAAAAAGCAAACACGGCTCCAAAAGCTAAGTTGGTGGAATTTAAAGGTTTCGATAACGTAAATCTTGGTGACCTGGTTGACGTGAATCTCTTCGAAGAAGGAGAATTCGTCAGTATAGTAGGAACATCGAAAGGAAAAGGTTTCCAAGGAGTTGTTAGACGACACGGTTTTGCCGGTGTTGGACAAGCAACACACGGACAACACAACCGTCTTCGTGCTCCAGGTTCAATTGGTGCATGTTCTTATCCTGCGCGCGTATTCAAAGGTATGAGAATGGGCGGTCAAATGGGTAATACACGTGTTGTGATGGAAAACCTGGTAGTTTTAAAGGTTCTTGCTGATAAGAATTTAATCGTGGTGAAAGGATCAATTCCTGGATCTAAAGGTTCAACCGTAACAATTTTGAAGTAATGGAAGTAAAAGTATTTGACGCGAAAGGAAAAGCTACTTCAAAAAAGGTAACGCTTTCAGATTCAGTTTTCGGAATTGAACCAAATAATCATGCTATCTATTTAGATGTTAAGCAACACTTGGCAAATCGTCGTCAAGGAACGCACAAAGCTAAAGAAAGAGCTGAAATTTCTGGTTCTACTAGAAAAATCAAAAAACAAAAAGGAACAGGTGGTGCTCGTGCTGGTAGTATCAAGTCAGGAACACGTGTTGGTGGTGGTCGAATTTTCGGACCAAGACCAAGAAACTACCATTTTAAGTTAAATATCAAGTTAAAAAGATTGGCTAGAAAATCAGCTTTCTCTTATAAAGCACAAAGTGAGTCTATCATGGTGCTTGAGGATCTTCAATTTGATGCAGCAAAAACGAAAGATTTTAAATCTTTGTTGGCAGCTTTGAAACTTGAAAACGAAAAAGTTTTGATGATTTTAGGAGATAAAAATGACAATGTTTACTTGTCTTCACGAAACTTAGGTAGAGTTAAGGTTGTTACCGCAGATTCAGTTAATACATATGATGTATTAAATGCGAAAAAAGTGGTAATGGCAGAAAGTTCAATTGAAGTAATCGAAAAGATTTTAAACTAATTGATTATGAAAGATATTATTAAAAAGCCAATTATTACAGAAAAAGCAACTGGTACAAGTGAGAAATTTAATCGCTTTACTTTTGCAGTTGATAAAAAGGCAAATAAAATAGAAATTAAAAAAGCTGTCGAGAAAATGTACGGGGTAAGTATTACCGAAGTTCGTACAATGAATTATGGCGGTGGTAAATCCTCTGTTAAATTTACTAACAAAGGTATCGTTGAGCAACCAAGTAAACAATGGAAAAAAGCTATTGTTACTGTTGCAGATGGAGAAACGATCGATTTATTTAATAATTTTTAAGCGTTGACTTATGAGTCTTAAAAAATTCAAGCCTATTACTCCAGGGCAAAGACACAAGATCAATAGTGATTATTCTGAAATCACAACAAATGTTCCTGAAAAGAGCCTTGTTGCGCCGATGAAGAAATCTGGAGGTCGAAACAATGACGGTAGAATGACCATGCGTTACATGGGTGGAGGTCACAAACAAAGATACCGAATCATTGATTTTAAAAGAGACAAGCACGATGTGCCTGGTACAGTTAAAGAGATTGAATACGATCCAAACCGTACAGCGCATATTGCATTGTTATTTTATGCAGACGGTGAAAAGCGTTACATTATTGCTCCTAACGGATTGAAAGTTGGGGATGTTGTAGTCGCAGGAACAACTGCTGCGCCAAATGTAGGAAATGCACTTTTCTTAAGTGATATCCCTCTTGGTACTGTAATTCATAATATTGAATTAAAACCTGGTAAAGGTGGTGCTATTGCTCGTGGAGCAGGTACTTACGCTCAATTGAACGCTCGTGATGGTCGTTACGCAATTGTTAAAATGCCTTCTGGTGAAACTAGAATGATTTTAACAACATGTATGGCTACAATCGGGTCTGTATCAAATTCTGAACACAACTTAGTAGTTTCTGGTAAAGCTGGACGCTCTCGTTGGTTAGGTCGTCGTCCGCGTGTACGTGGTGTAGTTATGAATCCAGTCGATCACCCAATGGGTGGTGGTGAAGGTAAAAACTCAGGAGGACACCCTCGTTCACGTAATAGTATTCCAGCAAAAGGGTACAAAACACGTGATAAGAAGAAGTATTCAGATAAGTTTATCATCGAAAGAAGAAAAAAATAAGTAAGATATGAGTCGTTCGTTGAAAAAACCACCTTTTGTACATTACAAGTTAATGAAGCGAGTGGAT
>CAIYXD010000503.1 GCA_903930085.1 uncultured Flavobacteriia bacterium | reverse complement strand
CCGATTGAACCAGTAGATCCGAGTATTGCAATTCCTTTTTTTGGACTCATCCTACAAAAATAACGATTTGAAACCTAAAAACTTTACAAATGAGTCGAAAGAATTCACCGAAAATCCATTTGTCCGTTGTAATTTTGGAAGTATAAACACTAATAATTCTAAATGAAATACCGCATACTCACAAACGAAGAACTGGCTCCTTTAGCGGAAGATTTCAAACATTTTTTGATTGTAAACGGCGTACATACAGAAGAATGGATTCGAATAAATTCTAAGGAACCTGAAAAAGCTTCAGAATTGGTTGAAATTTTTAGCGATACCGTTTTGCAAAAAGTCTATGAAACAATCACACATCTAGAATTTCGATCTCCAGATTCCTGTATTGTTTTCCATTTTGCACTAGAAAAAGTGGCTCTAATTTCTATCCAGAAAAAAGAAAATTCGATTGCCGACTTTTCCACCGTTGATAATATTCATGCAGCGTTAACCAAAGAAACCAATCGTCTACAGTTTTTTCAGTCTGAAAAAAATTACACTTCTACCCGTGAACAAGAAATTCACCGCATGTTGGAGCAAGGCTGCTTCGTTTCTTCCGCAGATTTTTGGCAATCATTGCAAGAAGTTGTCAACTAAATCGAACGAAAATACCATTAGATTGTTACTTTTACAGCATTAAATAAATTAGTAGTATGAAAAGATTTTTGATAGCCGCTTTGGTAACCTTTGGAGCAAGTACTTTAAACGCACAATTGCAGCGCCCGATGGCGAGTCCATTAGGGAAAATAGAACAAAAAGTTGGATTGACAGATATTAAAGTTGAGTATTCGCGACCATCTAAAAACAATCGTGTAATTTTTGGAGATGTTGTTCCGTTTAATGAATTGTGGCGAACTGGCGCAAATGACAATACAAAATTCACCGCTTCCGATGCACTACTTTTTGGAAAGGATACATTAAAAGCTGGTTCGTATGCAATCTTCACAAAACCAAGCGCGGAAAGTTGGGAAGTGCTTTTTTACACGGACTATTCAGGTGGCGGCGCACCAGAAGTTTTGGAAGAAGAAAAAGTAGCGTACCGAACAACGGTTAAAACGAGCGCTCTAAACGATCTTGTCGAAACATTCACCATTTCATTGGATAATACTACCACCAAGTCTGCCATTCTGACTCTTTCTTGGGATAAAACGCGCGTTTCGCTTCCATTTACTGTTCCAACAGCGGCTAAAATGACAACTACTATTGAGAAAATAATGGGCGGACCTTCCGCTAGCGATTATTATGCTTCTGCAGAGTTTTATTTTAAGGAGAAAAAAGACATGAAGAAAGCTTTAGAATGGGCAACAAAAGCAGTAGATATGCGCCCGGATGCATTTTGGTATGTTCGTTTGAAGTCTTTACTTCAGGCAGAAAATGGCGATTATAAAGGTGCAATTGCAACTGCAAAATTATCTTTGGAAGGAGCGGAAAAAGCAGAAAACAAAGCCTACGTGGACATGAATAAAGCCTCTATCGAAGAGTGGAGTAAGAAGAAATAACTTTGTGAAATTCTGTTGTTTTATAGAGTGATTCATCGGTGCAAAAAGTTACCATTTTTCATCATTAATAGATTTGCATTCCGATTTATATGACACCATTAGAAACAGCATTAATACACAGATTCGGGCAAGAAAACGTATCTAGTTTAGCAAAGAAAGAAGGGGAAATTTCATTAATTCTTCTCGATTTGGAACTTAAAAGTCGCACGAAAGTTCTTGTAACAAATGGTCTAAGCGATTATTTAATGCCTGTTCCAGAAAAATTAGCTGGAAACGAATACAATGAAATTTACTTTTGTCTCCCAAGTTATTGGGATGTAAAGGATAGTGAAAACCCTAACATGAATTGGGTTTTTGAATGGATTCAGCGCATCGCAAACTATGTTGTAGAAAAGAAAACCTGGCTAGGAAATGGACACACAATGCCGTGCGGTTCGGAAATGGAAAGCCTTTCGCCATCCATGCGGCAAAATCATTTCTTTTTCTCAGATCCAGTTCTGCTAGAAAACGAATTACTACCGATTGAAATCTGTGGAAAAAACATACATTTTCTTGCTATTATTCCAATTTTTGGAGAAGAAATGGATTACAAACAAGGAAAGGGAACGTTTAAATTTCAGCAAAAACTTCGAACACATGGCGTAACCGAAAAACTAGATGATTACCGGGGCAGCACGCTGAAAAGCAAATGGCGGTTTTTAAAACGATGATTCTGAACATCGAAAAGCATGCTATTTACACTACTACTATTTAATACAAATATCTGATTTTTTGTAATCGCTTAGTTTTAAGTTGGTTCATCTATTATTGTTTTGTGAAATTAATCCTTAATTATTTGTCAAACAATAAAATTATATTTATTTTTCAGAAATTATTATACTAATTAAACGATAAACTACTACATTCATGGAAAGAAAAAACACCTTTAAACTAGGGCGTGTTCTATTTTTAACATTGCCAGTTGCTGCTGCATTACTTTTAAATTCTTGCAGTTCTTATCAGCACTCTTATAGAGTATCAAATATTGCTGAAGAAAACATTGTTGTGACCAATAAAATCGCGGTGGATCTTAAAATAGACCTTGGTAAAACCTGCAAAGGAAAATCTGGGAAACACAAAAGCGTTAAAGATGCTAAAGATGAAGCATACTACGATGCAATTCAATCAAATTCTATTCACGTTTTAGTGGATCCAATTTACAAAGTTCAGACAACAAGAACTCTATTCGGTCAAAAAAGTAATGTTGAAGTTTATGGTTTCGCAGGATACTATAAAAATTCAAGAAGTTTGAAAGCGATAGAGGATGCATTAGCAGCAGAAAAAATCGGAAAAGATAAACTAGCTATGCAAATGACAATTAAAAATTACAAAGCTTTGGCTAATCTCGGAACGATGACCACCATCACAGAAGTTGAAAAATACCGAATTGATGAAAACTGCAAGCCTTGTTCTATCTATAAAACAGAAAATAGAACGAAATCAACAGATGAGTTCTTTAAATTTATTTCTAGACTAAATTAATTATTAACCAAGAATTTAAAAACTATAAAAATGAAAAATATTTTCAAAATACTATTTGTTGGAGTTGGACTAGTAACTATTGGTTCAACATCGTCTTGCAGTTCTTACAAGCATTCACACAGAATTTCAGAAATCCCTGAGAAAAGTGTAGTTATCGCAGACAAAATTGGTGTGGAGTTAAAAGTTGACGAGAATAAAGTCATTCAAGCTTCTTCTAATAAGCGTCATAAATCCCCTGGTGATGCTAAAAATGAAGCATATTTCAATGCGATCGTAAATAATAACATTCACGTTTTGGTAGATCCAATTTATAAGACGCAAACTTCTGCAAGAATTTTGATCTTTGGAGGAAAAAGCACTTCTACGGTTACTGGATTCGCTGGTTACTACGAAAATCCTAGGTCTTTCAAAGAAGTGAAAGATGAGTTAGAAGCTGAAAAAACAAAAAAGGATCAAGAAGCTTTCGATCTAGCTATTAAACAAATGAAACAGTTAAAAGATGATGGAATTATTAAAACATCAACCACTACAGATGTGGCTTCCAATAAAACTGTAAATGTTGATAAAATTGATAAGCTACAGTCACTAGAAATAACGACGCTTAATGTTGAAGCAGAATATGAATTAACAAAAACAACAGAAACAACTTCCCTTGTTGATGAGTACAACGCGTTCCTAAAAGGAGTAGAGAATCCTTCTTCTGTAGGAATTGATGAAGGATCAAATGAAAATTTATCCCAAGACGAGCCAACTTCCAAAAAAGGAAGTTTATTAGGCAAATTAATGTTCTGGAAAAAGAAATAATATAACTAGGCAGCACTTTTTTAGTGCAGCCTTTACTTTAAACTTTTCTTTATGAAAATACTACTTACAATCTTTTTGTTGCTGTTTGGTTCTGTTCAGTTGCTCGCACAAAAGGCTTCGGATACTCCAAAAAATAAAAGTAGTCTTCCTGAGTCTTTATTAAATTTGGATCTTAATGGAAGTTATAATCTAGGGAATAGCAGTATAGCAACAAATTTTCTCGTGAAAACTGTAATCGGGTCCAAAAACAATGGAATTATAGTTGGTTTTCAGTCGTGTGCTTTTGAATCCTCAACAGAGCTAAACTATACTCCGAAAAATATAAAAAATCAATTTGTTCTAAATAATCCAGACGCTTACAACATTCAAGCTGATTATTTATATTCATCGCCTTTAACTTTAAATAATGACGGTTCGTCAAAAAAAGGAATGGCAATTCGATTAGGATACCAAAAATCAATTTTTCGCGGGCTTTATGCGAATCTATCCGCGGACATATGCAGAATTAAAACGGATGTAGTACACACTTATTTAGTTTCCTACACATATGACTATATTTCATGGGATGAAACGATCTATACGTATAGTTCTTCTACTTATCGGTCAGAGCAAGAAGCGCAACGAACAATCCTTGGGTGGCGGTTGAACACTGGTCTTGGCTATACTATTAGTTTAGGGAAAGCCAAAAGATTTTATTTGAACACCGAAATGGTATATTCCGTTATTGATAAATCAAAAAGTTCGCAAGGAAAATTGAGTTTAATGGGCGGAATTGGTTTCCGATTGGGAACACCAGCCAAAACTTCTTACGATGGAATAAAAAATGTAACTACAATTCCTATAGAGCAATAAAAAAGCACTTAATTCACTGGAAAAGGCTGTCTTATGGACAGCCTTTTTTAATTATAAAAACTGAGACAAATTGCTTTTCATCAAATTATCGAAAAGGATAATTTATCTTTCTACAACAAGCCTTTCTCCATTAACAATTTGGCAATTTGCACCGCATTTGTTGCAGCGCCTTTCCGCAAATTGTCCGCAACAACCCACATGTTCAAGGTGTTTGGCTGCGTTTCATCACGGCGAAT
>CAIYXD010000502.1 GCA_903930085.1 uncultured Flavobacteriia bacterium | reverse complement strand
ATCAATATCTGTAAAAATGTTCGTGTGCTCCACTCTAAGACCTCCTGAAAGACGGAAAGATTTATTGACTTCAAAATCAGTCATCAGAAAACCAGCCATTATATTAGTATGACCAAACGAGTGATTTCTTTCAGAATTAAAATTTTGATAAGAATAATCCAATGTTCCATTATTCACAGTAAACTTATCCGGTGAAAGGAATGCACTTAAATCACTATCTGTAAGTTGCACAGGTGATATATTATTACCATTTACTACGCGGTATTCATCATTATCTGATTTCCTATAATTGCGTTGCGTGGAAGCACCAAATTTTAACTTTCTCAAAAATTTTGTTTTCCCATTTATCGGTAATTCAGCAACCATTCTAGAATCTAAAATATTTTCAGTTAGATACCTGTCATATCTTCTAATTCCATCTCCAGCAGTTGGTGAAAATTGATACCCTTGAACAGCGCCGTTTTGTAAAATATACAAAAATTCGGTTGATTTAAAATCTGGAGCAATACTTTTTCCTAATGTATAAGATGCATGGAAATCTGTTTTCACTTTTGCGGAAGGAAAATAATTTTGAGAAGCTAATTGGTAAATGGATTGTTTTCTTTGCTCGTAGAAAATATTTTGAGTTACATTTATTTCTTCGATGTTGTATAGTTTTTGTGTTTCATACTTCGATACATCATTGTTTCCAGTAAAATTAGGCATGAATAAAAAAGATATTTTATTGTTATCGTTTAATTTTAGTGCCAGATTACAGATTGCACTCCAAGAATTTGTTTCTCTGCTGATTAAAGCTGAATCTTGCACTTCAAATGGGTAATTTAAAGATTCATCCCCTACCCGTTGAGAAACACCTTCTGAATCATAACGAACAGAAGACCCATACCTAAACCCTACAAAATAACCGAATTTTTTCCCAAACAATAATTTCTGATCTCCAATACTGAAACTATTAGAAAAATTCATTGGTGCCTTTCTCAGTTTTGTTGACCAACTATTGTTAAACCCATTGTTGTAGCTTGTTCCATTAGGATTTAGCTTTTGAAAAGCTTCATTTTTATACGTTGTATTGTATTGTTGCAAGGCGTTTTGATAGCTTGCGTTGTCATTTATCTGACTTGCAGGAAGCAACCCCAATTGTACCAAACCCATTCTGAAATATAAATCTGAATTAGCAGCACCATCCACCCATCCGTCTACTCCAATTCCTTTAAAGTAATTTCCCAACCCCAGAGCTACCATTTCTTGATAAGAGGTCGGTGCTAGATTCGGCATTTCTATACCTCCCGTATTGTGTTCTCTAAATCCATTATCGAAACCTAACCAATCTGTTTGACTTTTGTCCGAACTAATATAATCTTTAAACGTATTTTGAGCATTATAGCCGATTTGTGTTTCAACATTTAAACTTAGTTTATCAGGATAATCTTTCGTCTCAACCGAAATATATGCACCAGCCCAATCACCAGGTAATTCGGGACTTGCAGTTTTTGTTATAACTATGTTGTCAATTAAACTAGTTGGGAAAATATCTAATTTTATATTATTTGTGAGCGGATCTAAAGTCGGTATGCGCGAACCATTCAATGTCGTTCTTACATATCTGTCACCAATTCCTCTGACAGTTATTAAACCCCCATTGGAAGAAACACCTGAAACTCGTGTGATTGCAGCAGATACATTCGCATCCCCCGTTTTCTTCATTGTCTCACTTGAAATATAATCAATCGATGTAGCAGAATTTAGCTTAATCTTTTCCATGTAAAAGTCATTGGCTTTATTTCGCTTTGCAACAACATTATACTCTCCTAATTCTTTTACATTTTTAAACTCGAATAGTGTAAAATCTTTATTTACTACCTGTGCGTTTTTAATGTCAATTCTTGAAATGATTGTGTCATAACCAATAAAAACAACCATTATCGAATAGACTTTATCGTTTGGAAGCTTTAAGGTATACTTCCCATCTAAATCCGTTCTAGTAATAATTGTTTTATCTTCTAGAGCAACTAATTTAACCCCTATTAATAATTCACCATTATTATCATTTACCCTTCCTGTCAATGTT
>CAIYXD010000501.1 GCA_903930085.1 uncultured Flavobacteriia bacterium | reverse complement strand
TTCCGTTTTTAACTGCTTTTACAGCAATCGCAAGTTTTTCATCCGGACCGCTGCAAATCGAGTAGGACCTTCTTTCATCTTGACCATTTAATTCAATCGCCAAATTAACGTATTGTCCTGGAGTAAAATAAAACTCTTTTTTCAAACTCTCCGGCACTGCAAATAAAATTTTTACGGTATCTGCAGTTAGTTTTTCGATGGATTCTACCGTTAATTGGTGAAATCCTTTTTTCGAATTTTCCTCGTTTGCTTCTTTCTTTTTAAATATTCCAAATAATGCCATTGTGTTTTTTGTTAGTCGTCAAAAGATACTATTAATTTTTCGCTCGTTGGATGCGCTTGGCAGGTCAAAATATATCCCGCTTCAACTTCATCTTTCTCTAAAGCATAATTTACATCCATACTTGCTGTTCCCTCAAGAATGCGCGCTTTACAAGTACAACAAACGCCACCTTTACAAGCAAAAGGTAAATCTGCGCCAGCTTTTAATGCTGCGTCTAAAATTGTTTCTCCACTAGAATTTAATGCAAGATCGATTACATCTCCATCCAGAATAATGGATACGTTGGATGCGATATTTTCCTCGGAAGTCTTCTGTTTCACTACCGTTTTGCTACTTCCAGGCGTTGTGAATAATTCAAAATGTATATTTTCTTTGGCAACGCCATTTTCTAGCATACTGTCTTTTACGCCGAGTATCATTTCTTCCGGTCCACACACGTAAACCGCATCAATTCCTTCATTTGCCAGAAATGCATGGTAAAGTGCTGTGCATTTTTCCTTTCCGATTCTTCCTTTTTGAATGGCGTTACCGAGACTTTCTCTTGACAGAATATGAATCACGCGCAAACGATTCATAAAACGATTTTTCAGCGCCTCCAATTCTTCCCGAAATAATATGCTGTTAAAATTCTTATTTCCATAGAAAAGCGTTACAGAGCTTCCCTCTTCTTCTTTAAGAACAGTCTTTAAAATCGATAGAATTGGCGTTATTCCACTTCCTGCCGCAAATAAAACATAGTTTTTCTGGCCTTTTTTTTCCGGATGCAGACAAAAATTTCCAGTCGGCGTCATAACATCTAGTGTATCCCCTTTTTTAAGAACGCTATTTGCGTAGGAAGAAAATACACCATGTTCAACTTGTTTTATTGCAACTCGCCATTCTTGTTCATAAGGCGCAGCACAAAGCGAGTAAGAACGGCGAATAGCATCTCCATTTATCGTTGCCTTCAATGTTAAATACTGCCCAGCTAAAAACGAGTAATTGTCTTTTATGGATACAGGAATATCGAATGCAACGGAAACCGTATCCTCTGTCTCCTTTCGAACATCGGAGATTTTTAAAGCGTGAAACCTAGGCGTCATGTGTTGAATTTTGGTAGCAAATTTAAGCATTTGAGTGGAACTAAAAACAGGGTATTAATGGTGACGTGTCAAAAAGTATAAAAATCGATGTTATCCTGTCGTTGAATGCTAACAGAAACGAGGATTAAAGTGGCTTAAAAAAGAAACACATTAATAGAATAGTTTTTAGGAATCAATTCTGCTAAAATAACTTTGTTATACACTCTAAATTAAGAAGTCATGAAAACACAAAAAACACTTTGGATTAGAATACTAGCAACTTTTTTCCTTGCAGGGATATCCGCAATGGGAATTTTGTATTCTTGTGAAAAAGAAATAATCCAACCAACGAGTCAAAATAATTTGAAGGAAAATTCTATTACAATTCCAAGCAATGAAGCGCGCGAAACAATTTTTATCTGTGGAAAGGCAATTAATAAAGACCTAATTGATAGTGAAAACCATAAGATTGGAAAAGTTACTGTTTCCAACGATGCAAAGTATTTCTACGTTCGAATAATTGCACAACCAGGCTATGCTTTAGCTAGTTCCTATCTTTATACTGGCTTGGATTCTAATTTGCCAATGGATATGAATGGCGATTTGAATTTTTCAGCTTTTAATTCCACAATTTTAGCGCGGGAGTATATTCGAGAACGCAATTTTTCAGTTCCCCTAAGACAATTACCGGATGATTTCACTGCTTCTTTAATGGTGCAGGTTGCCAATATGTTTGATCCGGATGGATTTGTTTACCGCAAAACAGCATGGGCGGATGGTGAATTAATTGGAAATGTTAACAGAGGGAGATTTTTCACTTACCGAAAGGCGGATTGCCGAATTCAAGAAAATCAGGCGATGCCAGATTAAATAGTTCCTTATTACTGGAATAAAGGTCGCTTTTTTGAGCGACTTTTATTTTTTTGGAACGAACAAGATTTCCTTTCGTCTGTTTAATTGGTCAACATATTTCGTTAAATTTGTACTTCATTCAAAGACACTATGAAAGATTTCGATACAGCAGAATTGGAACGCAAGTTTCAAGAAAAGATTGATAAAGATATTAAGATCGAACCAAAAGACTGGATGCCGGACGACTACCGACAAACATTAATTCGTCAGATTTCACAGCACGCACATTCTGAAATAGTTGGAATGTTGCCAGAAGGCAACTGGATTACACGTGCGCCGAATTTGAGAAGAAAAGCCGTTTTACTTGCAAAAGTTCAAGATGAAGCTGGTCATGGTTTGTATTTATACAGTGCAACGGAAACATTGGGAGCAGATCGCGAACAAACTATCGATGATTTACACTCCGGAAAAGCAAAATATTCTTCCATTTTCAATTATCCAACAGTAAGTTGGGCGGATATGGGTGCAATTGGCTGGTTGGTAGACGGCGCTGCAATCATGAATCAAGTTCCTTTGTGCAGATGTTCTTATGGACCTTATGCTCGAGCAATGGTTCGGGTGTGTAAAGAAGAATCTTTTCACCAGCGCCAAGGTTTTGAAATTATGATGCAATTGGCTGGTGGAACGCCAGAACAAAAAGCGATGGCGCAAGATGCTCTTAATCGTTTTTGGTGGCCTTCGTTAATGATGTTTGGTCCAAACGATGCGGAATCAAAACACACGGCCCAATCTGTGAAGTGGAAAATAAAACGCCATACAAACGACGAGTTACGCCAGCAATTTGTAGATGTAACCGTTCCTCAGGCAGAAATGATTGGTTTAACAATTCCAGATAAAGACTTGAAATTTAATGCAGAAACAGGACATTATTCTTACGGTGAAATAGACTGGACGGAGTTTTGGGAAGTTGTGAAAGGAAACGGTCCATGCAATAAAGAACGTGTGGATGCGCGCCGAAAAGCAAAAGAAAATGGCGAATGGGTGCGGGAAGCAGCAAATGCATTTGCCGCGAAAAGAGCGCTTAAAAAAAGTGCATAGTTATTTTTTGTTTAAAAATTACACCGAAATAGATTTTAAAAATAGTTACTATGTCAAAAAATGAATGGCCACTTTGGGAGGTTTTTATCCGAAGTAAGCAAGGTTTAAGTCATAAGCATGTTGGAAGTTTACGCGCAGCAGATGCAGAAATGGCAGTTGAAAATGCACGCGACGTTTACACACGCAGATCAGAAGGAATTAGTATTTGGGTAATCGAATCAAAAGATGTTTATGCTTCAGATCCTACTGAAGCGGATTCATTATTTGAACCAGCAGACTCCAAAGTATACCGTCATCCGACATTTTACGATGTTCCGGACGGAATTTCACACATGTAGAAAGTAAAAAATGAATACACTTTTTGAATATACCATTCGTCTTGCAGACGATAGTTTGATACTTGGACATCGCATGTCAGAATGGTGCGGACACGGCCCTATTTTAGAAGAAGATATTGCACTTACGAATATTGCTTTGGATCTTGTTGGACAGGCAACTAGCCTTTTAGCATATGCAGGTGAAGCGGAGGGTAAAGAAAGAGATGCGGATGCTTTGGCATTTTTACGATTCGACCGGGAATACAAAAACGCTTTGCTAGTAGAACAACCAAATGGTGATTTTGGCATGACGATGATGCGCCAGTTTTTGTTTGACGCATTC
>CAIYXD010000500.1 GCA_903930085.1 uncultured Flavobacteriia bacterium | reverse complement strand
ACGTGCGGTAAAACTCAGGTATCTTTGGTCTCGGTGGCGTGTCTGAGCGGCCAAAAGAGCACGCCTCGAAAGCGTGTGTGGGGGAAACTCCACCGTGGGTTCAAATCCCACCGCCACCGCCACCACTTTACATAACTATATAATTGCTGGGAGCAAAAATAAAAACATTTTTTACTAAGAATTAAATTTCTTACTAAATCTTATTTTTACTCCTAAGACAGACACTAATTTCATAGCTTCCAAAATAATTCCGTAATTCATTTTTGAAACGCCTATAGACCTCTCCAAAAAAATAATAGGAACTTCTTTGATCGCTAATCCACTATGAAATACAAGAAAGAGAGTCTCAATTTGAAAGGCATATCCATTCGATTTTACATCACCATTAATCAAAACCTCTAAAGCTTGTCGTGAGAAAACTCTGAAACCACTCGTCGAATCAAACACACTTGTTCCCAAAACAGTACGAGCATAAAAATTTCCAAAAAAAGATAACATTTTTCTTTTAGTGCTCCACCCAACAGTTCTACCATCTTTAATCCAACGTGACCCCACGACTAAATCAAAGTCTTTACAATTATCGAGCAACTTAGCTAGGTCATCATTCTGATGCGAACCATCTGCATCCATTTCAACAACGAATAAGTAGTTATTTGCGAGAGCCCATTGAAAAGCGGACTTATAAGCATTTCCTAAACCCTCCTTTTTTGGTTTAGATAGGATAAATATAATTTCATCAGTCAACATTAAATCTCTAACAATAAAACCTGTCCCATCTGGGGACGAATCATCGACTACCAAAATGTGGATGTCTGGATACTTATCCCTAATACCAAAAATTATCCTTTCGATATTTAATGCTTCATTATATGTTGGTAATACTACTAACGTTTTGCTTAGACCAAAATCAGTCATCTGTCCTCATAACTTTTTTGTGAAAAACCTTGATAATAATAAATCAAAAATCAAAAAAAATGTAATTGTTAGAAATATATCACCAACCACTTGAAAAATCCAAGCTGGATAAGATAACCATAACGAAGAGACACCGAAAAATAGTATGTAACGATTTTTTGGTTCTATTCGAGTCGGCTCCAATTGCAATGAGAGAAGAAAAATTGACAAAAAAATCAATCTGTAATCATTATTTAGGCCAGAAACAAAAGAAAATATAAATTGAAAACCAAAGATGATTGTAATAAGTGTAGTTAATGAATACTTCGCATCTTGAAGTGGTTTTCTTAAACTGTAGCGAGTCAACAAAAGCAAAAATAACAATAGGAAAAATAGTAAATAAATTAGAGTCAAAAAGTCCTTTTTGAAAATAGCGGAAAATTTGATTGCGTAAACTAAGAATATTTTCATTCCAAAAGTACCGCCGTAGCCTCCAAAACTGGTAGATAAGTTAATAGGTAAAGCGAGAATATCTCGCAAAACAATTACAAAAGTAAAAACAAAAATTAATACATTGTATTTTAAGAAAGAACTTTTTTGGACAAAAAGTAAAAATAGATAAACAATGAATAATGGTAATGAGTAAAATTTAATTAAACTAGCGATAGACAAAAAAATGGACGAAAAAAAATAGTTATTTTTGTAAAACAAATATGTACTTAAAAGCAAAAGAAAAACAATCACCGTATCGAAATT
>CAIYXD010000499.1 GCA_903930085.1 uncultured Flavobacteriia bacterium | reverse complement strand
TTGAGTGGCGACAAAAACATGATCGAAGCCTTTAAAAGCGGACAAGATATTCACAAAGCAACAGCGGCAAAAGTATTTCACGTTCCTTTGGACGAAGTTACACGGGAACAACGAAGTGCTGCGAAGGCGGTAAACTTTGGAATCATTTACGGTCAGTCGGCTTTTGGTTTGGCACAAAACTTAAACATTTCCAGAACGGAAGCAAAAACCATAATCGATTCCTATTTTGAGCAATATTCCACAATAAAATCCTACATGGACGGCACAGTTGCGCAAGCAAGAGAAAAAGGCTATGTCGAAACAATTATGCAACGCCGTCGTTATTTGCCAGATATTAATTCCGGAAATGCAGTTGTGCGTGGTTTTGCAGAAAGAAATGCCGTAAATGCTCCAATTCAAGGTTCCGCAGCGGATATTATAAAAATGGCAATGGTTGAAGTATATCGCGCCATGAAAAAGCAACCATTAAAATCCAAAATGATTCTGCAAGTACACGATGAACTTGTGTTCGATATTCACCGTTCCGAAATGGAATGGATGAAAAAATTGGTGGAAGATGCAATGGAACAAGCCGTTAAAATGGTAGTTCCAATGGAAGTGGAATTACAATTTGGAGAAAATTGGTTGGACGCGCATTAATAAAACAGATAATATATTAGCTATTTCAATCAATTATAACTATGTTTGGCTAATATATTGTCCTTATGTTAAATTTCACCATTGATAAAGTTCCTACAGATATTGTAAAAGAAATCGCTATAAAAGTTCGTGCTTTAAGAAAGGAAAAGAAATATACGCAACAAGAATTAGCAGAAAGAGCAAATGTCTCTCTGGCGAGTTATAAACGTTTTGAACGAACGGGTCAAATATCTTTTGAATCTTTGGTTCAAATTGCTTTTGTACTTGGAAAACTGCAAGATTTTGAATCTATTTTCAAGTTGAATGAAATGGAAAAAATCGAAAAATTATTTTCTGAAAATAAATCAGGGAAATGACCAAAATTCAAGTAGCTCTAGATTTTGGACTGGAAATGATTCCAGTCGGTACTTTAATAGAGAATCAAAACAAGGTCTTTTTTAAATATGAAGACAGCTTTTTGAACTTAAAATTGGACCTTTCCCCATTTAAGTTGAAAAAAACCTCTGAAATTGTGGAATGCCCTGCCGAACCATTTGATGGAATTAATGGTTTATTTAATGATTCTCTCCCGGATGGATGGGGTAGACTTTTATTAGACAGGAAATTAATTGAAAGTGGTAAAAATCCTAAAGAACTATCCGTCTTGGAAAGACTTTCATTTGTAAGTAAAAATGCACCTGGAGCTTTAATATACTTTCCCGAACAACATTTCAATTCTCCAAAACAAATTCAAATAGATTTGGACGAAATTAGTTTACAATCTTCTGAACTTTTAAAAAATGGAGAGAATCCCGACATTCTCGATGAACTATATGCATTGGGTGGGAATTCTTTGGGCGCACGTCCTAAAGTGGCTCTAAATTACAATGAACAATCCGATCAATTCCATCAAGATGTTATATTAAGCAAAAACGGATTTCGACCTTGGATAATTAAATTTTCTGCACTCAATGATTTTCAGGATATGGCAAAAATTGAATATGCCTATTATAAAATGGCCATTCAGTGTGGAATCACTATGAGCCCTTCCAAATTATTTAAGTGAAAAAAGGAAAATTATTATTTTGGAACACAACGCTTTGATAGAACTGCAACCGATCGTCTACATTTTCATACGGCAAGTGGTTTACTTCACGACAATTTTCGAGTAAGTACTATCGACTACGGACATGTTATGGATGCAGCAAACCGTCTTGAAAACAATTTAGATGCATGTGTAAATATATTTAGATTAGCCGTATTCAACGTGTATGCAAACAACATGGATGACCACAGCAAGAATTGCGCTTTTTTAATGAATAAAGAAGGAGTATGGAAATTTGCACCTGCTTTCGATCTCACTTTTGCCCCAAGGTCTGGTGGGTATCAAAGCATCTCCGTGGCTGGAGTTTATCAGTCCATTCAGGAAGCTGATTTCATTAAATTGGCCAAACATTTTCAAATTGAAAACCCCAAACAACTAATTCTGGAAGTAAAGGAAGTACTATCAACTTGGAATAAGATCGCAGCGGAATTGGATATTATTACAAATGAAAAGAAGCTGATTGATAAAGCGATTCAAAAGAAACTGCTGTTTTAGTCAAGCCAATATATTGGGTAACCGAGTAGATCTATAGTCATTCGATAATAACTTTCCATCCCCTATTCTCCATAATATGCACCAAATTCACCAATTCTTCTGCTTGTGTAATGGAAGTATAAATACGCTCAAAAATCACTTTATTTCCTTCAACTTTTGGATGTAAAGCCATAGGAAATTCTATTTCATTGCCACTTTCCTGTTTATTTTCTAGTTGCAAAAGAAAAAGGCGCAACAGGTTAATCGCTTCATTAGAACTTATCTTAAAATCAGAAGCTTTAACGGATGAAAAGAAATCCATTTTTTTGCGCGCCCTCGTAAGTAAAACATTCAAGCGTTTAGCGCCATTTTTTGTATTCAAAGGACCAAAGCGCATGTGAAATTCACCATTTTCATTTTTCCCATAGCCCAAACTGATGATTAAATGGTCGCATTCTTCGCCCTGCACATTTTCCAAAGCTTTAAAAAATGCTGTGTTTTCATCA
>CAIYXD010000498.1 GCA_903930085.1 uncultured Flavobacteriia bacterium | reverse complement strand
TTGAAGCGGAGCGTTTTCATCTCCTTTTGGAGAAGGAATTCGGTGGATAACGGCTTCTAAAATTTGATCTACACCCAAACCGGTTTTCCCAGATGCTTGGATTATATCTTCCAAATTACAGCCAATTAATTCCATAATTTGATCAGAAACTTCTTCTGGCATAGCACCAGGAAGATCCATTTTGTTCAAAATTGGAATAATCTCCAAATCGTGCTCTAATGCAAGGTATAAATTGGATATTGTTTGTGCCTCTATTCCTTGTGAAGCATCAACAATTAGTAATGCACCTTCGCACGCTGCTATAGAACGCGAAACTTCGTAAGAAAAATCTACGTGTCCAGGCGTGTCAATTAAATTTAAAATGTAATCCTGGCCTTCAAATGTGTAATTCATTTGAATAGCGTGGCTTTTAATTGTAATTCCACGTTCGCGCTCCAAATCCATGTCATCCAAGGCCTGATTTTGCATTTCGCGGTCCGAAATTGTTCCGGTAGTTTGCAAAAGTCTATCTGCCAGGGTACTTTTCCCATGATCTATATGCGCGATAATGCAGAAATTACGTATGTTTTTCATAAATATGTGTGACTTATTAGAAATTCCTATTAACAAGGAAAGTGCAACAAAAGTACGTCAAAAATTCATAATTCGTGGATTGTAAAGGGAAGTTTCTGTGTGAAATCCTCTAATTCGAAAGGAAAGAACAAAAGGGCATAAAAACATGAAAGGGGAAATATAAAATTCCCCCTTTCAATACCTAAACTACTACTACTTATGAAAACCGACTTTTACTACGAGCCAGTGCTTTAAATCTTATCAATAAATTAAGTCAATTAATATGAATAACTCAATAAACGAGCCAAAAAATCAAAACAAAATTATAAGTTTGACAGCAACCCATTTCTGTTATTCTTCTAACGCAGATATTATCGAAAAATTACATTTTACTAGGTAGTTTAACATTTTTTAAGAATTGGATGCGATGCGCCAAATTCATTTAGGTGATTTCGGAAGAAAGCGGGTTATTAACAATGTGTATTTTTTAATTTTCATAAGTGGTTATTTCTCCGACCAATATTTATTTCTAACTTCGTGACCGATGAGTGCAACCGCAGAAAAATACAGTAAACAAGGTGTTCGTTCCAGTTATGTTTCGACTGTAATTGGAATTTCGCTGGTATTATTTATGATTGGCCTAGTATTAGGCGGAATTTTTGGTTTGGAGAATGTTCAAAAACAAGCGAAAGAATCGTTGCAGGGAGATTTATTTTTCAAGCCGGAATTAAACGATGCGGATATTAAGCAGATTGAACAAGAGCTAAAAACATGGGGTCAGTTCAGTGATGTTTATTTCGTTTCGCCAGAAAGAGCGATTGAAGAATTTAGCGGAACAGATCAAAATGCGGATCAAATACTTTCCATTTTTGAAGGTGAAAATCCGCTTCCTCCAACAATTGGATTCAAGCCAAAAGCGGAACACGCGAGCAAAGAAGGAATGGAAAACATTAAGAAGAAATTACTTTCGTCTTATCCGGATCAAATTGATGAGGTAAATTATGACAAAGCAAGTGTAGAATCTGTAAATCTAGGTTTTCGCCAATTTGTTTTTTTGTTCCTTGCTGTGGCTTTGTTACTGATAATTATTGCTGTTGCGATGATTAATAATACCATTCGAATGGCGCTTTATTCCAAACGTTTTACCATTAAAACAATGCAATTGGTAGGCGCAAAATCCGGTTATATTCGAAAGCCTTTTTTAATTCAATCTATTTTTCAAGGAGCAGTTTCTGCATTGATTGGATTAGCCTTGTTAATGACTTTGTTTTTTGCATTGAATAATTTAATGGAGTCTTTTGAAATTAGTTATACACTTGAAACTTTTCTGCTTCTTTCCTCTTCATTGCTGGTTATAGGAGTTGTAATTACCTTAGTTTCGACTTGGTTCGCTCTTAACAAATATTTGCGAATGAAGTTGGATGATTTATATTAAATTTGACTCATGGAGAACAAAAAGTCACAATTCGGTTTTCAACCAGAAAACTATAAACTATTACTGATAGGCCTTGCAATTAACGTGTTAGGATTTCTTTTAATGATTGGCGGGGCTGCGGAAGACCCAAATGCTTTCGATGCGTCGGAGCTTTTTAGCGCACGAAGAATTACAATCGCACCAATGCTGATTGTTACCGGATATATTGTAATAATTTATGCGATTCTTAAAAAGAAAAAAATCAGTAAAGATTAAGTACGTTTCAAATGGAATTTATTCAAGCACTTATCCTGGCCATCGTTGAAGGTCTAACGGAGTTTTTACCGGTATCTTCCACGGCGCACATGATTTTTACAAGTGCCATTTTTCAAACTGAATCGGATGAATTTGTTAAGTTATTCCAAGTATCCATTCAATTTGGAGCGATACTATCCGTAGTAGTTCTATACTGGAAAAAATTCTTCGATTTCAAGTCGCCAAAGTTTTATTTCAAATTGGCGATGGCAGTTATTCCAGCATTGATTTTGGGAAAATTATTTGATGAGCAGATAGAATCCGTATTGGAGAAACCCATTCCGATTGCTATAGTACTGATTCTTGGTGGGGTGGTTTTATTGTTTATCGATCGTTTGTTTAAAAACACCAAAATAAATAAGGAAGAAAATATTACCGTCAGAAAAGCAATTACGATAGGTTTTTGGCAATGTCTGGCAATGATGCCGGGAACGAGCAGGTCTGCAGCTTCGATAATTGGCGGTATGCAACAAGGTTTAACACGAAAAATGGCTGCAGAATTTAGTTTTTTCCTTGCCGTTCCTACTATGTTGGCCGTTACCATGTATTCTGTTTTTGTAAAAGACTGGAAGGTAAAAGGAATTGAACAAAAAGGCTATGAAATGATATCGGCGTCGAATGAAAACATTCTGCTCTTTATTTTTGGAAATATTCTAGCATTTCTAGTTGCAGCATTGGCCATCAAATTGTTCATCGCAATAATCGATAAATATGGTTTCAAAATTTGGGGATGGTATAGAATTGTCCTCGGAATACTTTTAATTACCTTTTTTGTTTGGAGAGATGGATTTTATTGAAGGAGAAACAATCCTCGTAGATAAGCCCCTTGGCTGGACTTCTTTCGATGTTGTCAATAAAATCAGATGGAATTTAAAACAAGTTTTACAGGTTAAAAATATAAAAGTTGGTCACGCTGGAACGTTAGATCCTCTTGCAACCGGCTTATTGGTTTTATGCACTGGAAAACACACCAAGAGAATTGATCAGTTGATGGGCGGAATGAAAACCTACACAGGAACGATTTTACTCGGAAAAACAACGCCATCCTATGATTTGGAGAGTGCATTCGATGCGGAATTTCCAACAGATCATATCACAGCAGAATTATTGGAAGAGACACGCTTGCGATTTAGTGGTGAAATCCAGCAAGTTCCACCCATTTTTTCCGCTAAGCAAGTGGATGGGAAACGCGCCTATGATTTAGCTCGCGCAGGTAAAGAAGTAATTTTGAAGGCAAATACAATTGAAATTTCAGCTTTTACAATCTCAGCAGAACGTTTTCCGGAAATTGA